>DATBVZ010000273.1:0-4382 GCA_036515095.1 Cyclobacteriaceae bacterium
TACACAATGAATGCCCCAAGACCCAGAAAGACAAGCACCGGGCGAACCCACCATACATCTTTTCTTGCTGTAATTCCGAAACCAGAGCTATTCAAGTATTCCAGGGATTAAGGACGATTTTTCCATCTCAGTATAAATAAAAATAAACTAAAAACAAACGTTTGAAATTCCCTAAATGCACACTATTGCGCGCGCAGATAAATCCCGGTCTTTCAGGACCTTTGGTTCATTTTCATAACCTGCCTGATGCATTGCCTTCCCGCTGTGCATGGTTACGTCAGTTTACTCACCGATTGATCGTGCAGTGCATGGCTTTAGTTGAGGTTCGGGTCGTCGGTGGTTCGTGTTATTCGCGGCGTGTTCGTGGTGGCTCGAATACGGCCGGTCATAATTTACTTCCCGCCCTTAACAGCCGGTCTGCCGGCGCTCATATTCCGCCTGATTGTCGATGCCAAAATGCATACTTTGTTCTTTCTAAACCAACGTCAATGAATTCACCACTGAAGCCCGCAGCCGTGCTCAGCATCGTTTTGATGGTGAGCACGACAACCTTTTCGCTTGAAGCACAAGACCGGGGTCAGGGCCCCTGGTGGCCCAACAAGATCTGGGGCGGCGCCGACCAGGCTGGAGGTTCGAACTGGATCACGCCCGAAAAAATCATGAAGGCTGTTTCTTTGGTAAGATCCGGGAAGGTTATTGAACTCGGCCATCTTTACGAAAGAGGCATGCCCCTCGTAGGCAACCGCACATACAGCATTTTTATCCCGGCCTTCCCAACCCACGCACCTTCCGGCGAAGACAGCGTTGTTTATAACGACGAGTTCGTTGCTTCAGAAATAGGGCAAGTAGGAACACAGTTTGACGGACCCGGTCATGTGGGAAGGGTAATGACCATGGCAGACGGATCAACGACCGAGGTGTTTTATAATGGTTTCACTGCAGAAGAGATGGAAAGCCCGTACGGGTTGCGTGCGCTTGGAATTGAAAATGTCAAGCCCATTATCACCAGGGGAATCCTGATCGATGTAGCCGGATACAAAGGCTTGGAAACTCTTCCCGGGGGATACCGGGTTACCCTGGATGATGTCCTGAAGACACTTGCGCATCAGGGATTGAGCGAAAGCGACATCGAACCCGGCGACGCATTGCTGTTCAACCTGGGATGGTGGCATCACTGGCCAGGGCAAAAGAGCCTATCCTCTGCGCCGTATGCGAGCCGCGAACTCCTGCAGTGGATCATCGATCGAAAAGCGTGCATGATAGGTTCCGATGCATCCTTCGATGGACCGGGTTCCTATACGCATACCGACCTGGTGTTGAGCAACGGAATTTTTAACCTTGAATTCATGACGTTCGAGCACCTTGAGAAGGAGAAGGTTTATACATTCCTGTTCATATTCACACCCCTGCGCTTGAAAGGCGCCACCGGTTCGCCGGGAAGGCCCGTTGCGGTGTATTAGGTATCCGTAATGGTACGGGCGCAATAGGTACCGCTTATTCATACCGCAACGAATGCGCGGGATTCGCCCGCGCTGCCTGAAGGGTGTGAAACGAAATGGTGAACATGGCAATGAAAATAACAACCAACCCCGGCAAGGCAAAGATCCACCATGACAGCGGAATACGATTGGCGAAGCTTTCCAGCCAATTGGTCATTGTTATCCAGGCTATCGGTGTGGCTAACAGGATAGAAACTGCAACGAGGACAACGAAATTGCGACCCACCAGCAGCAATATGCCGGGAACGGATGCCCCCATTACCTTGCGCACACCAATCTCCTTGGTTCGCTGCACTGCTGTAAGCGAAGACAGGCCGAACAGCCCCAGGCAGGCAATAAATATCGCCAGCATGGAAAACAAGGCTGTGATCTTTCCAAACTGCAGATCAGCCTTGTACTGGTTGTTGTAATGATCATCGAGGAAAAAGTAATCAAAGGGATTTCCCATGAAGACGGTGGACCATTTTTCTTTCACGCGCTCAACCGTCTGATGCATATCCTGCGAAGTGACCTTCAATGAATAATACCCGCGGATATCCGGTATGAGCCGGAAGATCAACTGGTCGTACGATTTCTTCAACGATTCCTGGTGATAGTCTTTTACCACACCCACGATACTGAACGTGTCTCCCCAGAAAAAGATCTCTTTTTGCAGTGCTTCCTCCAGGGTCTCAAAACCCATCAGCTGCGCCGCAGCTTCGTTCATCAGTACGCTGCCCTGGTCGTTGGGGTACTCCCGTGAAAACTTTCTTCCCGCCGCAAGCTCCAGTCCGTAAGCATCAATAAAATCGTAATCCATAGCAAGAATCCGGTATTGCTTGCTCGACTCCTCCCCTTCTGATATAAGCCTGATCCCGCCCGCATTCCAACCGGGTTGTTCACCAGGGATCGCGGACGACGCCGTGACGGCCGTGATCTCCGGATACTGGGAAACGGCGTTTTTGAAAACCTGATATTTCGTGGCATAGGTCGAATCAACCGACGCAGGACCTCTCAATACCAGAGTTTGATTGATATTAATACCCAGATCCTGCTGCCGCATAAACGTTATCTGCCGGTATACAGTGAAAGTTCCCACCAGAAGAACGACCGTTGCGACAAACTGAAAGATGACCAGGCCCTTTCTCAGGTAGAGACCACGCCAGGAAGTGCGGAACCTTCCCTTCAACACTTCGACCGGCTTGTAACCGGAAAGGACGAAGGCGGGATAGAGTCCGGAAAGAACTACCCCGGCGATCAATATACCGCCCAGCACCAGCCAAAACCGGCCTGATTGCAAAAGGGTGAATCCTATTTCGCGCCCCGCAAGCTGGTTAAAGTATGGAAGGGCGACGGCTACAATGCCCATCGCGATCACGAAAGCAAGAACATTCAGCAGCGACGATTCCATAAGGAATTGCCGGACCAGCTGAGTCCTGAAACTGCCCATTACCTTCCGGAGACCCACCTCCTTGGCACGCTCCATCGACTTTGCCGTAGATAAGTTAATATAATTGATCCATGCGATAAGGATCACAAACACCGCAATGACGCTGAGAAAGTAGGTTGAACTCCTGCTTCCGTTGGCCTCAAACTCTCCCATGTAATGGGAGTCGAGGTGGATGTCATTGATCCGCTGGAGATGAAATTCCATTCCCGCATCGAACCGTTTCAGTCCCTCGCCTGCAAGCTTATCCACCAGCGCCGGAATCTTAGCTTCGAACGCAGCAGGATCAACGCCTTCATCCAGCAAAATATAATTCCAGAACCCATCCCACTGCCACGCGGTACGTATTTCCTCGCCGGCGAATTTTACCATCGTTTCAAACGAGTACAAGACCTCGGGTTTCATGTGACTGTTCTCAGGGACATCTTCGAAAACGCCGGTCACCTCGAATTCTTCCCTCCCGTTCATCTTCAGGGTCTTCCCGATAGGGTCTTCGTCCTTAAAGTATTTGCGCGCGGTTGACTGTGATAAGGCTACTGTAAATGGCCTCGCGAGCACGGTTTCTACATCCCCTTTTACCAGGGGAATTGAAAAGACTTTGAAGAAAGCCTCGCTGGCGAAGTATGCCTTCTCTTCCTTGAAGAATATGTCGCCATAGCTCAGCACCTCCGCCCCGCCTCTCAAACGCACATATTCCTTCACCTCCGGAAAATTTTCCTTCAGCGCCTGCCCGATGGCAGAACAACCATAGGCCCACTGGGTGGAGAGTACACCCTTGTCAAAGCGATCCTGCTGCATGCGGAAAATGCGGTCTTTCTTGCTATGGTAGTTGTCATAGCTTAGCTCGTGCATTACGTATTGTGCGATCAAAAGACACGCCGCAATACCTATGGAGAGCCCCAGAATATTGATCAGTGAGAAAACCTTGTTCTTCCTGATGTTGCGCCATGCGATGAGGAGGTAGTTTCTTAACATGTATTGGGTTATTGAGGTATAGAGGTGTAGAGGTATAAGGGTATAAGGTATAAGGTATAAGGGTATAAGTATATAAGTATATAAGGGTATAAGGATTAAGGATATCGGTACCGTTACATCAACAACTAATTAAAGATTGAAGAGCTGAAGAATCCGCGCGTTCAATTTACACCACACCAACCTCAACACCTCAACACACCAACCTGCCTGCCCTGCAGAAGGCCAGCTCGATGGCAGGCAGGCACCTCAACACGCTATTCTCTTATGCTCGCCGTGCCGGAACCTGTTCCTATTTTCACTTCGATGTCCTTGTCGCCAAGCTTTGCGGTTTTCCTGATCCTTGTACTATTGCCTCCGTCGTCAATTTCTTCCGTAGTATCAAACTCGAACGGTGCCACGATCCTGCCATTCCTTTTGTTGGCACTCATTACTACAGTGCCATCGATCGTGTTGCCATTGAGGTCGAGCGTGGCATTGCCTGA
>DATBVZ010000274.1:0-2648 GCA_036515095.1 Cyclobacteriaceae bacterium
GGAGGGCAAGGGAATTCTCATTCGATGCGCTATCCATGGATGCGTTCGACTTGTCCAGCATGAACATAACCTTTCCGCCGCGCATAATGAACTGGTCCAGTTTGTATTTATCTGCTTCGCTGAAGGGAAGCGAGGGCTTCACGATCGCGATGGCATCGTATTGCTCCAGCGAACTTCTTCGAGACAGGTTCACCTTGCGCACATCATACTGCTCCAGCAATGCATTGTTGAAAGCAGCTATGTCTACGGAATCGAGTTCACCGTGACCCGTTAGAAGGCCCACCCGCTTGCGGTCAGTATTGAACAATTTATAAATGGCGCTGGCCAGTTCGTATTCAACCCCTTCAATGGATTGATTGATCTCTTCTTCGGGCGACTGCGCTTCATTCCCTTTAAGCAGCATTACACCCGTCTCAAAACCACCGTATGAGATCAATGCACCCGGAAAGATCAGCCTGGCAGAGGTTTCGCCCTCCACCCGTTCTACCACATTAGTTGCCGCGATCCCCTTCTGGCCAAGCTCCCGGATAAATTCGGCTTGTGCCTTATCGCTCATTGCGGTTGCCGGATCGGTGAATGAATAATGTACCCTGTTTCCGGAATAGACCCTGAATTCTTCCAGCGTTTCGCGAATGGCATTCTGAAACCGTCGAAACCCCGCATTTAGTTCTCCTGCAAGGTAAACCTCCACATAAACATCATCATCCAGTGAACCGAGCATTTCCCGGGTGGCCGGTTTGATGGAGAACCGTTTTTCTTCCGTAAGGTCGATGCGAAAAAAGGTTCCTGCCGCGATAAGGTTCACCAGCACCACGACGGCAACGGCATTAGCCAGCTGCAGAATGTCTCCTGTTTTCCGGCTTGCCCAGTTTACCATGACCTTGAGCTTAATGCAATCTTGGTGGTGGCCAGCATCAGAAAGCCGACACTGAAAAAATAGATCAGGTCCCGGCTGTCCACCAGTCCTTTTCCAATAGACTCATAGTGATAGAGTATACCGAGTTGCTTGATCATCAGTGAATTCTCCGACCAAAGGTTGATTGCGGCAATACGATCAAACCCCGAATAGAGGAAAAAGCAGAGGAACGCGGCGGTTATGAACGCCACGATCTGATTGGGGGTAATGGCCGAAGCCAGTATCCCTACCGTACAAAATACCCCACCGAGCAGGGCGAAGCCAATGTATGAACCCATAACCCCTGCGCTGTCAATATTTCCGACGGGGTCACCCAGCCCGTATACCGAGAAGTAATAGATCAGTGTAGGGAGCAGAGCCACCAGCACCAGAAGAAAACAGGCCAGGAATTTTCCCAGAATGATATCCCAATCCGTCAGCGGCCTGGTCAACAGCAATTCCATGGTTCCTGCCCTTCGCTCTTCGGCGAAGCTCTTCATGGTAATAGCCGGAATCAAAAACATGAATACATACGGACCAAGCATAAACAGCGTAGCCAGGTCGGCGTAACCATAAGCCAGTACGGACGTATCTGGAAATACCCACATCAGGAGACCCATCCCGGTAAGGAAGACCCCGACAACAATATAGGCGATCAGGGAATTGAGGAAACTATTAAACTCTTTGGAAAGGACCTGTATCATGCTTCGGGTGATTCCACGGTTAGATCCCTGAAAATGCTTTCGAGTGAACCCTCTTCCTGCCTAAGCCCCACGAGAGCCAGGTTGCGGTCTGCGGAAAACCGGAATATTTCCGGACGCGGGTCGATGCCGTGTCCGGGCCTTAGCCGGAACCGGTTCCCTTCCATAGCCTCCACATCGGTAATGCCTTTTATTTGTCGCAGGTCATTTGCAGCAACAGGGCCCTCGAACTCCACAATAATAAACCGATGTCCACCTGCTCCGGCCATCAGGTCAGACAGGCGGTCGTTGGCAACAATCCTGCCTTTGTTGATGACCACAACCCGGTCACAGAGCGCCTGCACCTCCTGAAGGATATGCGTAGAGAACAGAACCGTCTTGTTTTCACTGGTTTCCCTGATGAGTTTCCTGATTTCCAGGATCTGATTGGGGTCCAGTCCGGAGGTCGGTTCATCAAGGATAACCACTTGCGGATCATGAAGGAGCGCCTGGGCCAGTCCAACACGCTGGCGATACCCTTTTGACAACGCTTCAATTCGCTTGTGCTGCTCGGCAGTCAGGCCGCACACTTCGATGATCCTGCCGACGCGTTCTTTCAGCCGCGTTCCCCGGAGTCCGTAAAACTTCCCGACAAAGCCCAGGTATTCGCGCACATACAGATCCGTATAGAGGGGATTATTTTCAGGAAGGTACCCGATGATCTTCTTTACTTTTTGCGGATGCACGGTTACGTCCAATCCATCCACGTACACCGAGCCCGAAGTCGGAGGCAGGTAGGTGGTTGCTATCTTCATCGTTGTCGACTTGCCTGCTCCATTTGGTCCCAGAAAGCCGACGATTTCTCCCTTGCCAACCTCGAAGGAGATCGTGTCAACAGCACGCTGCCGTCCGTATAATCTGGTAAGGTTCTTGATTTGTAATGTCATAGCCCGAGCCGCACAAAACTATAAAATCAATTGATAGGCAACAACCCGGCAAAGCTGGCGTTGTGCCCTTTGTTGTGAATGGTTTGCCGCCACGGATACAAGAACACATCGGTCAGAGACCGGGTG
>DATBVZ010000275.1:0-5621 GCA_036515095.1 Cyclobacteriaceae bacterium
CCTGAAACAAGCACCGCCCAGTAGTTAATTCTCCGCGACTCGGCATACATCGTATAATCCTTCAGCATGAATTTAATCAGTGGTGGGTTCCAGAAGACACGTGTGCCTGCAACAGAATCAGCGTTGGTATTGACAACAGGCCAGGGCATCTGAATTACCTGACTAAATTTCCCGCTGTTTGCATCACTCATAAAAATAAGCCGCTTCTCAAGGTCGCTCCCCAAACGTTCGAAGTCATCCCGCCCCTTTGGATACGGCATCGGGATCTGCAAGCTGTCAGCAAAAAGCAGCATGAAGTCCTCATCGACAAGGTCATCCTGGTTGCGGAAGAAATACTGATACAACGACTCCTTGTGGCTGGCCAGCGTATCAATCCAGCGATCTTCGATATCGTTTTCGCGCATAACGTTAGCGAGAACTGCATAATTCTCATCGTATATGGCCCTGCTTGCGTAATGGTCGAAGATCTTCTCGTTCAGTTTCCGGAGATAAAGGCTATCCGCCTTCGGTATTGTTTTACCCTCTGCCGGAAGGCGGTCAATGAATGCATAATCCTCTGCAGTAAAGTAATCTCCCGGATTCAAACCATCAAAGCGGTTGAGTGCGCCATAGGTATCCGAATATTTCATATACGTATAGAACCACCTGAATTTTTCTTCAAATTCTGATCGCAGAACAAATGTTGTATCCGTATTCGTAGCCATTTCACTGTTCGATGCCTCAACGGATGCAAATTTCTTGTTGAATTGAACGGTCCATGTATCCTCACTTTCGGTCCGGTCCCATTCCTCCATGGCAACAGCCCATCCGGTCGCCTGACTGATCCCGAACATGTTTTTCACTGCTATCGCAGAGTCCACATCTTCAAAGGTTATCGTCCGGTCCAGTGACCCGTCCTCATGGACAATGGTCTCTACCGTAATGTCCTGCTCGCAGGAAGAAAACAGGCACGCCAATGCCAGAAAAAGTAATCCGGGATTAAAGTTTTTCATATCGTTTTTTGAGTTTGCTGGTCAGGGTCGCACGAATGCCTCCTGAAAATGTCTTCCGCTACGGCTTCTTTACCAGTCGGCCGGATTACAGGCCCGGTTTCGGTGGTTTCGCCGGATGCCCCCATGCAAGCGTTCCTTTCGCTTTCACTTTTCGCGCGAATAATCTGCCTTCACCGGTGATGTACATGGTGTCAAATCCACTTCCGCCGAACTTTATGTCGCCGAAACCAACATTGACAGGTCGTGAAAAAATGAAATTTACCCTCCCAAGCGGATCAAAGACCTGAACGCCCATCGCGGTAGCAGCATAGAGGCGGTCTTCCGTATCGGTAGTCATTCCTCTTACTCCGGCTGTACCTGAACCGTAGGGAACATGATAATGATGATATTCCTGTCCGAAATTAAGACTTCCATCATCATTGATCCTGAAGGAATAACCGAGTACACGGTCCTTTACCCCCACACTAAGAAACGTTTGCTCAGCAGAAACCGACAGCCCTGTGGGCCCTCCCGGCAACATAGCATAGGTGACATCGCCGGAAGCAAAGCTGAAAAAGCCTACGCGCTCATCATCGGTGTCAGAAAAATAGATCCCCTTTCCGGTAATGGTAATATGATCGGCGATAACACCGGTCACCACATCCCGAAAACGCTCCTCGCCTTCGGCGGCGATGATTTTCTTTCCGCTCAGATCACTGAGATACATTTTCCCATTCCGATGAAACGAGATTCCGCCGATGGTACCCTTAGCATCCCCAACCCGTATAACCCTTCCGTTCGCGCCGAAGGAATAAACCAGGCTTCCACTGGCGAAGAAAACCTGCCCGGTATGATCAACTGCAAGTTGGCTGGCCTTTGCATCTCCAAGCGGAATTTCTCTCCAATCTTCACCGGCAAGTGCAAGATCCATACGCCGGGCACTGTTAGGATGCGTCTTCACTCCGGAGGGATAGTCCTTCCATAACCACACCAATGCTTCGGGCAGGATCTGGCGCGCATGCTCGCTGTTATGTCCCCCATCGCCCCAGCTGTGATTGACCTCATAACCCGCCCACGTAAGCGCCGCCAGCATGGATTGGTTTGCAGTCCACCAGCCGCCCGCATAGATATCAAGGTCATTGCTTCCGTCCTCAAGAAATACGCGTAAGGGTTTTGGCTCTGTTTTTCGTACCAGCGTAGTAAACACATCACCGCCGCGCAATCCAACGTACGTTCCGATAGTACTCAATACCCGCCTGAATGCATCCGGTCTTTCCCATGCTGTGTTGAACGCGCAAATTGCACCGGAGCTTGCACCCGCAATACACCGGTCGTCGGGATTGGTGCTGAGGTTGTATTCCCTGGCCACCTCGGGCAGGATTTCTTCCAGCAGAAAGCGGGCGTGGCGGTCGCCGAGCGCATCGTATTCAAAGCTTCGGTTGTAGCGTCCCAGGTGGTTACCTGTTGCAGGAACTCGGCCGTGATCAATGAAGATTCCGATGGTCACCGGAATTTGGCCGAAATGAATCAGCGAATCCATGACAGCAGGAAGATTCCAGCCGGTTGCGCGCGACAATCCATCCTGTACGATCATTGTGCAGGCAGGTTTGGCCCGGTCGTATTGCTCCGGCACATAAATCCAGTACTCCCGTTCCGTACCCGGATAAATGGCGCTCTTCCAGGGGAAGGGACCGCGGATCTTGCCTTGCGGAATGGCCGGCGTAGTTGCGTTGGTTTGCGCACGGCTGGCAGAAGCCAGAGCAAGAACGAAGATGATGCAGTATAGTGTGTTCATAAGTATGGGGTGTTGCAATGAGGGAGGATAGTCATCGGCCGTGTTCTTGCTTTGGCCCGGTTGTCCAGAGTGCACGCCACCCGGGATGTGGTCTGACAATACCCACTAGTCCACGCCGCCTACCAGTATCATTTGCGTTACGGACGCCGACTGTCTGATGACTTTGGCTGGCGCATAGCCTTCCGATGACCACCAGGCCTTCGCCTTTCCAGCGGATGGGAATTCAATTACAACGATCCTGCCCGGTTGCCAGTCGCCTTCAAGGCATTCTGCGGCTCCTCCTCTTGCAATGAACCTGCCCCCAAAGGGTTCGAGTGAGGCCGGCGTTAATTTTTTGTATTCTTCGTAGCGGACAGGGTCTGTAATGATTACATCGACAATTATATAAGCTTTCATCTTGCGGATAGTTTACTGATCATAATCCGGGTTGGGGCAGGGGCCTAACGGCCAATGTACGAAAACAGCTGGCGGCGCTTTTGCTATCCGGGTAATGAGGTTCATTTCGAACGGATTTGAGCCTCCAATACGGGTAAAACCGACTCACGGAGACGAATTTCCTTGTTTTCCTTCCTGACCTATTAAAATAGTTACAGATATCCGATAATCCTGAAACTTTCTGTTTATTTGCGGCGGTTTTCCTTGAATAGTATTGCATTGCATGAACGTGGCTGACGGCAGGGTATTACCCGCCTGGGAATATCAGTCATTCAGAATCCCCGCAGACTAAATCACTTGACCTATGAAAGTATTCGTTATTGGCTGTTTCCTTATGCTTCCGTTGTCCCTGTTTGCGCAGTCGAAGAAAGAACTTCAGGATGAGGTTGCCCGGCTAAAAACCGAAGTCGAAGCATTGAAAAAGCCCAGGGAAATCCAGGTAGACCTGAGCGATAAACACCAGCAAGCCAGCTATGCCCTTGGAATTTTGCTGGCGGGAAACCTGAGGAGCCAGGGGGGTGATTCGCTGGATGCCGAAGCAATAAGCGCCGGCATTAAGGACTATTTTCTCAGCAGGCCTTTGCAAATCGAGCAGCAACAATGTCTTGCCGTTGTCCAACCCTACATGCAAGCTGCCATGGAGTCGCGCAATGCAAAACTTAAGGCCGAAAATCTGGGATTTCTGGAACACAACAAAACCCTCGATGGCATTACGGTCACGCCCACCGGACTGCAATACAAAGTGCTGCGGGCAGGGAGTGGCCTTTCGCCGGGACCGGAAGACAGCGTAACAGTCCATTACAAAGGAAAACTGATCGACGGGACTGTCTTTGATGAGTCCGCCCCCGAACGACCTATTTCCTTCGCCGTTAGCGAAGTAATTGCCGGCTGGACAGAGGCCTTGCTGCTTATGCGCGAAGGCGACAAGTGGGAGCTGTATCTTCCCTACCCGCTCGCCTATGGAGAACGCGGTGCCGGATCCGACATACCGCCCTATGCTACGCTGGTATTTGAGATCGAACTGCTGAAGGTGAATAAGGGGGAGTAGAGGGGTGTATAGGTGTATAGGTGTATAGGTGTATAGGTATATAGGTATATAAGGGGAAAGGAGTTCACTCATTCACTCATTGATTCTTACACACGCGGATAAAGTCCATAATGAGCGGATTGGGTATTTCGGGTGTGGAAGTGAGGGGAGGTTGAAAGAGGGTACCTTTAAAAAAGCGGTGACCTTTTAACTCAAAAGCGCGAGCGTGCCCCCCGGGGGAGAACGCAGTAAAGACAAAGGGGTGTTTGTCCAGTTTTTTTTGATAGGTCTGGTTTAGACCGTACGCACAATTATATCCCGCATCAAAACGGTCAACCTGAAGAACGCGGTACAGCCACGAATCGCGATCGGCGATCACCACCTCCTCCCTGGCACCTTTCAATGAGCATTCCAGCTTCCCGATGATCAACGCTTTTGCATCCGGCTCGGATTCCTGATGACCTGCGTCGGCGATGCCCAATACGTTTCGGGCGTACTCAACAAGCATATACTGAAATCCTCCACAGGTACCCAGCACAACGTGGTCATTTTCCCGTAACCACCTGATCATCTTGTAAACGGCCTCATCATTGTAGTAGGGTGACCCGGGCGCAATCCAATAACCGTCATATGCATTTGGGATAACCGTGAACAGCCGGTTCGTAGGCAACCACTCAAAAACAATGCGTTCAAAGTGGCGCGTGCAATGCTCAACGCAGGCATCAAGCGCAAGATGCGTGTGCTTGTTTTCCTTATAATCGCCGATAATGCCTATCAGGGTTCTTTTCATTTTTGTCTCGCACGGGTACAGCAAAACTAACGCAATATTCTTTAAAAAGGGACTTCAGGACACAGATCCCCGTGGCAGCCAAACTGAAATTTCAAACTCGGGCTTACTGAAACAAAGACGCAATGTCCTAAGGCTGTGTTGATCAGGTCGACCCCGTCTGATGCTACGGGAACGGCCATAAGCTCCGATTCACTGACTCAAAAACCGAAGAAGCACGGTTCATCAAATAATGGTTTATTCTGGTCAACAGAATGAGTAAGTTGGGAATGGTCAGGCCAGGTTGGCGCCTGGCCAATTAACGATACTATTTATTGGACTAATTCCGGATTTCTATGGATCGCAGAACATTTATCAAGAGCACAGGACTTGCAGCAGCCGCCTTGGGTATATCTACAGAAAGCGCTTTAGCATGGCCTGCACCTAAAAACACACTTCCCCGCTGGAAAGGATTTAACCTTCTGGACTTCTTTTCACCAAATCCGGCATCATCCAGGGGTGCGACCACCGAAGAACATCTCATGTGGATGCGCGACTGGGGATTTGATTTCGTGCGGATTCCCATGGCCTATCCTTCCTACCTCGATATTGACCACAACAAAAAGA
>DATBVZ010000276.1:0-4013 GCA_036515095.1 Cyclobacteriaceae bacterium
AAGTATCTTCCCTGATAGCAGATCCTGTTGGAAGGCCGGGTGAAAATCAATGTTCCGTCTCACCGTCCAGCGAAAGTACATAACGTGCCATCTTCTCAGCATCGGCCTGCGCCACATTCGGATGCGGATTCATCAAGATTTCTCCCCACACTCCGCTTCCCCCCTGAATAATTTTACCAGCGAGCAATTTTACATTGGCTTCGGTAAAATCGTACTTCTTTGCTACATCGGTATGCGCCGGTCCGATGATCTTATTGGTAGGATGGTGACAGGTCTTGCAATCACTGCCGTCGACCAGCACTTTCCCTTCGGCAACAAGGCCTCCTCCGGATGAGGCCTCGGGCGCCGTTGCAGCCGTATCCTCCGATCCCGTGGCATCCTCAGATCCTTCCGGTTCCGCAATTTCGTATTCGCCATAGGCGTCGTCCGATTTGGCCTCGTCCTTTTTTGAACCCCCACCGCAGGAGAGCAATACGGAAGCAGACATTGAAACCGCCGCTACCATCATTAATACACGTTTCATAATTTAGTATTTCATTTAGTTAGTCCCAGTATCCGTTTATTGAGTCTCTGATCCTTGGCTGAAGAAGCGAAGTCGTCAAACGCTTTCTCCGTCACGCGGATCATGTGATCCTGAATGAATGGTGCGCCCTCAGCAGCTCCCTGTTCGGGATGCTTGATGCAGCACTCCCATTCGAGCACGGCCCAGCCGTTGTAATCGTATTGGGCAAGTTTGGAGAATATGGATTGAAAGTCCACCTGCCCGTCGCCCAGCGAGCGAAACCGCCCCGGACGGTCAATCCAGTCCTGGTAGCCTCCGTAAACACCGCTTCTGCCTGTCGGGTTGAGTTCCGCATCCTTGACGTGAAACATCTTTATAAACTCGTGATAAAAATCGATGTACTGAAGATAGTCGAGATGTTGAAGGACAAAGTGGCTGGGATCATAGAGTATATTTGCCCTGGGATGTTTGCCTGTGGCCTCCCAAAAACGCTCGAAGGTAATACCATCATGGAGATCCTCTCCCGGATGAATTTCGTAGCAAAGGTCGACGCCTGCTTTATCGAAGGCATTAAGAATGGGCAGCCAGCGTTTGGCCAGTTCCCTGAATCCGTCGTCAACCAGTCCGGCGGGCCGTTGTGGCCACGGATAGACCGTATGCCACAGGAAGGCTCCTGAAAAGGTAGCGTGCGCATTCAGTCCCAGGTTCTTGCTCGCCTTTGCCGCATACTTCAACTGATTTACTGCCCAGGCCGTGCGCTCCCGGGGCTTTTTGCGAACTGCCTTCGGCGCAAAACCGTCGAACAGTTCATCGTACGCGGGGTGGACGGCTACAAGCTGGCCCTGCAGGTGGGTGCAAAGCTCAGTGATCTCCAGTCCGTATTGTCCCACCGTATCTTTGAGTTTGTCCGCGTACTCCTTGCTTTCAGCAGCCTTTTGCAGGTCCATGCAACGGCTGTCCCAGGTGGGGATCTGAATTCCGCGGTATCCCAGGGATGAAACCCATTGGCAAATTGATTTCAGGTTGTTGAACGGTGCCTCATCACCCATAAATTGTGCGAGAAAGATCGCCGGTCCCTTAATATTCTTCATGGTATCTTTTTTATAGTCTCACCGGATGGGGAAGTTCTCATTTGAGCGGCGTCCATTTTCTGGATGAGTTGGCTGACTTGATCACGGTCTGGACAAAGTTCATTCCGCGGACGCCGTCGTCCACGTCCGGGAAGTCATACTTTGCAGGGTTGATCTTTTTGCCCGGTTTGTAATCCCTCAGCGCATTGGTAAACGCCCTGTAAATGTTCGCGAAGGCTTCAAGATACCCTTCCGGGTGGCCCGAGGGAGTTCGGATAAAGTTTTTGGCATCGGCAGACAGGTATCCCCATCCCGCCCGCATCACTTCTTTGGGACGGTCGAGCCACTTCACGATGAGTGTGTTCGGTTCTTCCTGCCTCCATTCAAGTCCCCCTTTTTCACCGTATACCCGTATGTTGAGATTGTTCTCTTCACCGGCAGCCACCTGCGTGGCCATCAATGTACCGGAAGCGCCGTTATCGAATCGCAACAGCATGGAGCTGTCGTCGTCGATTTTCCTTCCTTTCACGGTGATGTTCAGCAGCGCGCAGATCTCGGTGATGTGCGAACCGGTGATGTACTCTGCAAGGTTGGCTGCGTGGGTGCCAATATCGCCGATAGCCCCGCCAGCGCCCGACTGCTTGGGGTCCGTACGCCATGAGGCCTGCATGTTACCGGTCTTTTCCAGCATCGTAGATAGCCATCCCTGTGGATACTCGGCATATACCTTGCGTATTTTCCCCAGCTTGCCGGTAGCCACCATATTCCGTGCTTCCTTCACCATAGGATAGCCGGTATAGGTATGCGTCAGCGCCAGTATCAGTCCGGTCTTATCAACAAGTTTCCTGAGCGCCTTGGCTTCCTGCAGGGAAAACGCGATAGGCTTTTCAACCACCACGTGAAAGCCACTTTCCAGGGCCATTTTTGATGGCCCGAAATGTACGTGATTCGGGGTCACCACCGACACGAAGTCCATACGCTGGTCAGCCGGGAGCGTTTTTTCCCGTTCAAACATTTCCTGATAGGTAGCATACACCCTTTTCGGGTCCAGGTAGAGTGATGCGCCGGTCTCTATCGACTCGGCGGGGTCAATACTGAAGGCACCGGCCACAAGTTCAATCTGACCATCAATCCCGGCCGCTTTCCGGTGTACCGGACCAATAAAGGAGGTTAGGCCACCTCCCACCATTCCCATGCGTAGTTTTCTTGCCATTTGGTAAAATGTATAAGTTTTAGTTTGAAATGTTTGTTTTTGAGGGCGATAAGTAAGGAAATAAATGTGAAAGGTGAAAGGGGAAAGCGGAAAGAGGTTAAAGCTGGAGGGGATGAGGGTATAGGTATAAAGGGATAGAGGAGGGTATAAGGTATAAGGATATAAGGTATATAAGGTATATAAGGTTTATAAGGATATAAGGTATAGGTATACGGATATAAGGCTTTGCCCGCCGAAGCTCGTAACATTTCATTCGGAGCAGGATTTTAATGACGCTAAGAGCATTGATCACAAAGCAGCAACGAGCGAAGGAGGGGCATAAGGAGTGCAATAGCGTATGGAGTTACTATTCACTCATTACGCAGAGCAACAGGTGAGGTAAACAGTGAGCATGATGATTTCTCAGAGTCCATTCACTCATTCACTCATTCACTCATTACCCCCGCCTCACCAGTCCGAACTCTTTGTTTCGACCTTGTAAGCAAAAAGGTCATTGAGGGCCTGATTGAGAACACCCAGCATATTTGGCCGGCACCAATCCTTCGACAGGATGGTAGCACCTTTCATGCAAGCATAATTGGTCATGGGTTCAGGCTCGGGAATATTCTTGTAGCCAATGTCGCCTTTCATGGTGATTTGTTCCAGCGTAATGCGGTACCTCCCGTCTTTGGCTTCAGCCGTTAACTTTCCACTGAAGCGGCCGGTTTGAATGATGGGTGGCGTCGTCACCTGAGGGAATTTGAATTTCTTATAGTCCACAACCATATCCGTCAGGGTGGCCGTTAACGATTCACCGGACATCGAAACTTCAGTTATGCCAGGTGAAGCCTTAAGCAGCGAATCTACTTTTTCAAGTGTAACGGATGGCTGATCGAAAACCTTCTGATAAATGATTTCCGTATTGACGATCCTGAAATCTCCGTAAGCTGGCTGTGACATGCCACAAACAGGGGGTACGAGAGCAAGGAAAAAAAGTAGGAACTTACGTGTCATCGGTTAAAAAATTTAGGAACTGCAGGTAACCCATCGTCTATTCAGGTCATGCATTGGGTACCTAAGTTAGTGTTTGTAAGCCAGGAATTATCCAAAATATCGGCAACCATTAGTGCTGCGCGGCAGACGGTAAATGGGGTCCGCACAATGCCGGAGCGTTACCGGTCGGCCAGGCCAAAAAGTGGGGGTTGGGGCCCTGGAACCGGATACAAACGGTTGCAGAAAAGCATTTTTA
>DATBVZ010000277.1:0-2942 GCA_036515095.1 Cyclobacteriaceae bacterium
GACATGACCCGCTCCATTACGGAAGGCGGTATGGGAACAAACCTGGATGTCGTTCGTGCGCAGGCACAACTGGAATCAACCCTGGCCAGCATTCCTGTGCTTGAAACAGAAATCATGCGGACTATACATCGTTTGGGTGTGCTGGTCGGTGAAGAACCTCATGCATTACGTGCCCGTCTGACAGGCCCGAAACAACTTCCTGTATTTCCTGAACTGGTCAATATAGGGCAACCAGTCGAATTATTAAGACGCAGGCCGGACATCCAGAATGCAGAACGTAATCTTGCTGCGACAACTGCACGAATCGGTGTGGCCACTGCCGATCTGTTTCCACGTGTGAGTTTATCCGGCAGTGTGGGTTATCTTGCAACCTCTTTCACTGATTTGGGTACAAGTGATTTTCGCACCACTTCATTTGGCCCCTTCCTCACCTGGCCGGCTTTTGATCTGGGCCGGGTTCGTGCCCGCATACGTGCAGCAGATGCCTCGGCCGAAGGACTGCTGGCAGCTTATGAACAGACGGTATTGATTGCACTGGAAGAAACTGAAAATGCACTGGTCCGGTTTGCAAGAACACGGCAACGACAGGGTCATTTGCAGATTGCAGCACAGGTCACAGCAGAAGCAGTAGAACTGGCACGACTACGTTACAGCAATGGTGTCGACAGTTTTCTTAATGTTCTGGATGCAGAACGGCAGTTACTGGAACTGCAGGATCAACTTGCGCTAAGCGAAACTGAAACCGGTCTGGCGCTGATTGCACTATACAAGGCATTGGGAGGGGGTTGGGAGAACGCCGTTGCAAATTAATCCACCAACAATAACTATTTTAATCAGTAGTCACAAATTCAATCGTCATCGACCCTTTTGATTCGATTCTGGGGAAGATTGAATATCGTTGATCCAAGTTGGCTGTCAGAATCATCGCAGTCTATGGCACCAATATTTTCAACGAGATCCAGGTTTGACACATATGAATTCAGGTTACTTTTTTCGTTGAGTAACCCTATATGCATATCGTGATTATTGGTAAACGGCAAGCTTGCCAGTAATTTTTCCACTCCCGGTTGCGATATCAGAGTCGCCAATGCACCATACTTCTGATAATTTTTGCTCACAGTCCGGAATTCCTGATCGATATTTCTTTTAAAATGCGGATGAGACCACAGGGCACAGCTATCATATGACTGCAGTTCACCGAGTATCGAAAAAACGTTATCAATAAAATTATCCCTTATCCTGGCATCGTCTTCCAGAATAACCATGTGTTCATATTCGCTATCATGAAATTCCTCCCAAATCTTTGCATGGGAGATGGCGCAATAGACCTTGTTCGGATATTTTTTTACCTGTTCTTTCTCCAGCATTTCATCTGAAATATATTTGCTAATATTCTGCACCTGGTCTTTTGGTGTATATGCCATGAACATCCTTATATCAATTTCCCTGAATCCTGGCTGACCATACAATTTCCTTATATTGAGCATTACATTGGCCTGCCTTTCCTTATGATCAGGAAGCATGCAAAAATACAGGCACAGTTTTTTCTTTACGGACATCAGGGTTTTCCAAGGGTTATTTATACAGATAAAATGATGCCATAATATTTTTAACAAATTGCACTTAAATTTTTAGCCAATTTATGCTTATTAAACTCCCTGATATCAAAAATGCCAGTTTCAGCGAAGTTCACGTGGGCAGTCGAAAAAGGCTGGCAACTGCATCAGGTTGCACGTTCCTGTCCAAAAATACTCTTGCAATCCTGAACCTGGTTTCACAACGAATATATATCATAAAAGCAGATATCGAAAACAGGCGTATCGAATACATAGACAGTATTGAAACAACATTTGACGGAAAATTATGCGCATCTGATTTGCTTTCATCCAGTAATGATATTATTGCCGTTACAA
The DNA here is from genome assembly GCA_036515095.1 of Cyclobacteriaceae bacterium. Lineage (GTDB taxonomy): Bacteria > Bacteroidota > Bacteroidia > Cytophagales > Cyclobacteriaceae > ZC4RG29. The sequence continues at coordinate 1,914 of DATBVZ010000277.1, forward strand.
ATTTTGATCGGTCAATATCATTATACAAATATAGCAATAATAAGTTATCCCGCTACAGGGAATTTGCTTTTCCTGATTTGGGATATTGCCACGGAATCAAGTTTTATACAGATAACATTATCTGTTTTACCACCATGCAACTGGTGGACGTGATATGTTTTTTTGATATCCATGCTAAATCCATGTTGTACACCATGGATTTCCATGTACCCGGCCCCAAGGACATCTGTTTTCTCTCAAAAAGCAGGTTGGTTGCCATTTATACAACCAAGCCCCCATCACCACACAAGCCCTATGAACTGTCTGACAGTAAAGTTCTGTTGATTGAATTCGATCTTGAAAGGAAATCCTCGAGTGTTTTGTCCGAATTTACAATCCCGCAATCCCAGGTTGACGGTTGTGACAAAATTGGCAACCTGGTTTATATAACCGTTTCACAGGAAAATATGGACTCGCTTTATGTGCTCGATACATCAAATGACAGACTCCGGTTTCATGATTTGATCGAAGGTTTCAGAATTCCTCATGGTATTTCTACCTTCGGTCATTTACTCGCAGTAACAAACTACATTGACAACACGGTCAGGATAATCGATACGCGGGACAACACTTTCAGGAACAGGGTATTGTCCGATGAGCCGGCATATACATTTAAAATGCCGGATTGATAATAACGTTATCTGCTACCTATTTATTCACAGCAACAATAAATTTACTGGGGAATTAGGCTTGCCGACTTAACATCATATTTATAATTACTTATTTTTCCATTTTTAATCAGTTCAACTGCTTCATCAATAATATGTAAGGGTACAAGAAACCATTCTTTTGGTATTACCGGATTACCAAAACGGTCACTAATTTCAATATCCAACCTGGCACACTCAAAGAACATATGAATAATATGCTCCAGTTTTACCCTGTTTATATTGTAGAGCTCATACGTAGCAACGATCTCAACATCAGCCATTAAAAATGTTGGATCAAGTTTGGCTTTAGCTATACGCGTTTCTATTTTACCGCCAGTTA
>DATBVZ010000278.1:0-3299 GCA_036515095.1 Cyclobacteriaceae bacterium
TCATATTCAGCGACAGGGATATATTCGAAGCTTCAAAATTGCCGGAGCCGCTGTTGGCCTGGATGTCAAGATCATCCGGGATAACCAGTGTCCAGGTCGAGTGACCACTATGCGAACCCCGGTCAAATTCTTCTTTAAGAACCAGTGTGCTGCCCTGCTGCTTCATGACGGGACGAAACCCTTCATCGTAGGTATGCACAAGTTTAACCTGAACGGCATCCCCGGATCCGTGTTGAACAATTATGTTCCCGGATGAAGTATTCAGGTGGATCTTCTTTACGCCGTCAAATGATTTGGCTATTTCCTGCGCGTTGACCAATCCGAGGCCGCAGAAAGTGAGCAGAAACACATAGGTTAATTTTTTCATGTTGAAGGTGGTTTAATTTCCTGATAAGGACACAATACCTTATGCGATGGTTGCTTCCGTTAGTCAGCCTTACTGTCCACCCCTGCATTCAATCATAGTGCCATGTGAAAATCCATCGAAAAATGCGGTTTAGCGGGAGATCCTGTTTACAATTCCGAACATTAGTGTCCGGTTGCGACCAATCTCACCTGAGCAACCTTGTCTTCCTTCACCTCACCCCCATCCACTATCGTGCCGGCTGAACTATTGTCTGGCCCCTCTCCTCCAGAGGGGGGCGAACGTTTTGCAGTCTATCTCCATGAGCAAAACCCCAACCTTCAATGAGGTAACGAAGCGTTCGGTGGACGGCTTAACGAGTTTGCACCATCGTTCCCTTCTCTGAAGGAGAGGGCATTCTGAATGTTCTGTGGCACGATAGAAGATGGGTGAGGTGAGTAGGGGTAATAATCAACCGGCTACTCATTCCGCAAACTCTCCGCCGGATTAGTCATAGCACTCTTCATAGCCTGTCCAACTATTACGACGATCGTTGCAAGCAAGACCACCACTCCGGGTATACCGAACATCCACCAGTCAGGCGTAATGTGATAGGCATACCGTTCAAGCCATTGGGTAATGAAATAGTGAGTGATGGGTATTACGATGACCAGACAAATCAATCCCAGCTTCACATAACTTTTTGTGACCATCTCCAGGATTGACGCCACTGTCGCGCCCAGCACTTTACGGATGCCGATCTCTTTCTGCCGGTACAACAGGAAGAAGGCGATCAATCCCGCCAGCCCCAGCCAGGCAATGAACAAGGCGAGAACTGAAAAGACAGAAAACAAGGTTGAAAACCTGCGGTCGTCCTGGTATTGCTCATTAAAACGGTCTTCCAGGAAGAAATATTCAAACGGATCATCCGGAAAAAATTTCCGGTAGGAATTCTCGATTTGGGCTACTATTGTCCGCCTCTCCTCAGACGAACCAACACCGCTGATCTTTATCGAAAAATTAGTGCCGTTCTTGTCGAGCACGAATACGGCGGGTTTCATTTCATACTGCAGGGAACGCTGATGGAAATCGCTTAACACACCCACTACCTTGCACCTGTTGTTGCCCCAGAAAAATTCCTTGTCCAGGGCAGCTTCCGCGGAATCAAATCCCAGCATTACCGCCAGCGATTCATTGATCAACACACTTTCTGTTTGATCTCCGAATCTTTCCCAGCTTCGATAGTCCGACGGAAGAAAGTCCCTTCCTGCCGAAAGTGCAATGTCAAATATCCCGATGAAATTCCGGTCAATCACATTTACTTCCGCAGGGTACCCCGTTTTGTCATTCTCATGACGCCTTATGTTTGCAATCCACCCGTTCTCCTGCCCGGCAGGCAGCGTGGATGAAAGAACCACGTCATGAATTGTGGGTCGGGCTAACAACGCTTCCCTGAAGGTTTGATGCCGAAAATCTGAGGTAGAGTCAGTGAAGATAGGCGCCTTCACCACAACCGTATTATCGATACTCATGCCCAGCTCAGCATGCTGCATAAAATTCATTTGCCGATGGATCACCAGGGTGCCTGTAACTAGCGCTATGCTCACACAAAACTGGAACCCCACCAGCAACTGGCGGGTAAATGTATTCCGCGGACCCCTGAAGTAAGTTCCCCGGATTGAATTGCCCGGGCTTAGCCTTGACAATGCATACGCAGGATAGCCGCCCGACACCAGCATGCCGGCAGCAAAGAATGCAACCAGGGGCAACAGTGGCAATCCACTCGGCCTGAACTCAACCGGCATGCCCGCGATCTGCAGTAATACCGGCGAGGCAAGCGTTACAAGAACACACGCCAGCATCAAAGCCAGGAAATTGATCAGCATGAACTGCACGGCAAATTGTGCGATGATCTGCCACGTATCCGCGCCAATGATTTTGCGAAGCCCTACCTCCCTGGCGCGGCGCAGGGTATCCGCAATGGCCAGATTGGAATAGTTGATCCACGCCAACGCTACAATAAAACAAGCAACGATGAGCAGGAAATCGACCACTGTCTCGCTTGCGATCAGTGTGGGCTCATCCTGCAATCCCCCTGTCAGATGAATGTCGGTAAGAGGGCGCATATGCATAGTAATATCAGGCTGATTTTCAGAGATATTACGAAAGTATGCATGAAGTCTTTCATTAAGGATAAATGGATCGATCTGGCGGCTGGCTATGACGTAGGTGTAAATGCTTTCCGAGTTCCAGTTATCGTATGCATTCTCCCTGAAAGCAGAACTCATCAGCGACGGATAAGAGAAAAGGAAATCAATCGCCAGGTGCGAGGGGTTGTTCAAATTGCCCAAAACACCAGTGATCCTGTAATCGTGTTCTTCCGAACTATTGACAAAACGGATGATCTGCCCTACCGGCTCCTTATCACCAAAATATTTCCTCGCTGCATCGTGAGAGATCACGGCTGTAAAGGGTTCGGTTAGTGCCGTTGACTTGTCGCCAGATAACAGCGGAAAGGAGAAAACCGTAAAGAAATCAGGATCGCCATAATAGACATTCCGTTCATTAAATGTGACGGTATGGCCGCCCTCCGTGTACGACACTGCGCACACAAAATTGGACTGCATGGAAAGCATCCTCGTAAAAGCTTCTACTTCTTCAAACTGTTCTTTCAGGAAAGGTCCGGCATTGGCCACGCTCAGTGCAGTGTGGTAGTTTATCTTGCCATTTTCCGACCTGGTGGTATTTACCCGGTAAATCTCATCCGCCTTTTCGTGGAAACGGTCATAACTTTTCTCAAATCCCACGTACTGAATGATCATAAAGAAAGCGCTCAGGCTAACGGCAAGACCCGTGATATTGATCAGGGAGAATAGCTTCTGTCTGAAGATATTGCGCCAGGCGATTTTGAAATAGTTTTTCAGCATAGGTAGCGGGTTTTATTCATATCGCAAGG
>DATBVZ010000279.1:0-2207 GCA_036515095.1 Cyclobacteriaceae bacterium
CCTATAAGCATGCCTGGATTTCAAACAACCCGCTGAGCATACCTGTCTGGACGGCAGAAAATGTTACTGCGGGCGCCAAGAATGCAGATGGCTCGGCTGCGGTTGAAGGACAGCCCAGATATGAAGTTGGTGACACAGCGCTCTTTATTCCCGGTCCGGGTAAAGATGCCATTTGGACCGCCCAAAAGAAACTTCAAACGCGGTATACTGTTTATACCAGGGATCAATACGACGAGCGGGTTTTCGCACATACAGCGAAATTCATTGATCCCAGAAGACCGTCAATTCAGTGGGAGCGTGGTTCAAGGGACTGGTTCATCGCCCGATTGGCTGACGCTTACGTGTCCAGGGCGGAAGCAAGATTCAAACTGGGAGACAATCCCGGGGCGGCAGATGACCTTAATGTAGTGCGTGCCAGAGCTGCGTGGCCGGGAAAGGAGGCTGATATGATGATTGCCGCCGGCGACGTAACCCTTGACTTCATCCTGGAAGAAAGAGCCAAGGAATTCGATGCGGAACAGTGCAGATGGTATGACCTGACCCGGACCAATACACTAGTTGATAGAGTGAGATTGTATAATCCCGATGGTGCTGCCAGCATTCAGGACCATCATGTCCATAGGCCTATACCACAGACTCAGATTGACCGTACATTGGGAGGGTACCCGCAGAACTGCGGATATCCCGACGGTCCAAGTTGTAACTAACCGCATTCAGCGGCCACAAACCAAAATCAGTAAGGCCGGGGAGTATTTCTCCGGCCTTTCTATCATTTTTAGCACGGTTCTTTCTATTTTGTAGATTCAAATCCTATCTTGTCATTGACAGAAGATACTAATCTATTGCTTCGTTCATGAGGATTTGCTTGAGCAAGGTGAACTTTTTCAAGCTGATATGAGAATGCTCCTTAAAACAATACTGCTTTTCTCCCTTTTATCTTATTCGTGTGCTACAGGTTCGAATCATGAAGAGGCGGTTGGTGTAAATAATATGGCCTATAAATGGGGAATGGTTTCCATGCAAGCTACGGCAAACGATACGGAATGGTTTAAGCCACGTCCTACCATCACTTCAAGGTTTCTTGGCCTGATCTGGACCGCGGTTTTCGACGCATGGTCACGATACGACCGGGCTGCCGTTCCCGTATATCTCGATAATGTGGAGCGACGTCCGCCTGCAGAACACACATTGAAAAACAAAGAGATCGCTATCAGCTATGCGGCATACCGTACCATGATGGAATACTACTTCTCCGATTCCACCATGCTCCGTAACACCATGGTGGAGTTTGGGTACGATCCGGATGATGAATCAGCCGACCCTGCCACTGCTGTCGGTATCGGTAACCTGGCGGCAATGGCCGTTATTGAAGCCAGACTTCATGATGGATCCAATCAGACCGGAACGATGCCGGGCAGCGACGGAACATCCTATTCGGATTATACCGGTTACCAACCCACTAACACCGCCGATGAGCTCATAGACCTGAGGAGGTGGCAACCCAAATACTTCTCTGACGGGAAGGGTGGTTTCTATGCCCCAGGTTGCCTTACACCGCACTGGGATAAGGTAGCCCCCTTATTGCTTGATTCGGCAAGCCAGTTCCGGCCTGGCCCTCCACCCGCCATCGGTTCCGAACAGCTTGCAACAGAAGTGAAGGATGTAGTTGACATGCAAGCCAATCTTACCAATGAGCAAAAGGCATTGGTGGAATTCATGCGCGATGGACCCCGTTCAGTTCAGCAGGCCGGCCATTGGTTTATTTTTGCACAGAATGTTTCAGCAAGGGATAATCATACGCTGGATGACGATGTTAAAATGTACTTTCTGGTGGAGGCTGCGGCCATGGACGGATTTATCGCCTGCTGGGATGCAAAGATGTACTATGACTTTGCAAGGCCATACGCCCTGGTGCATAATTATTATCAGGACCAGTTGATCAAGGCCTGGGGTGGACCCGAGCGCGGCATGGTCCGGGTAAAAGGCGACGAATGGAGGCCCTACTCACCTGAAACGTTTCTGTGCCCGCCGTTTCCCAGCTATGTTTCAGGTCATAGCACCGTAAGCGGTGCATGCTCGGAGGCGCTCCGTTTGTTCAAAGGTGATGACCATTTTGGAATAGAGGTTAAACTCGTACCTGGTGCTTTGACCGAATTGCCGGAAAACTACGGAGATACCGTAACGCTTCAGTTTCCAACCTTCACTGA
>DATBVZ010000280.1:0-4299 GCA_036515095.1 Cyclobacteriaceae bacterium
CCCGCCGGTAACTCCGATCGTACAGAGCACTTTGGTCATATACCCCAAACTTAACTATCCCCGAATGGAAATTTTAGGTCAGCGGGGAAATTTCCTTAAGGTAAGCAGCCAGCCTGCCGGTTGCCAGGGTCCGGTGGCTGATAGTATTTTTTTCCGCGAAGGACATTTCGGCAAACGTCCGGGAATGGCCATCCGGGACAAAAACCGGATCGTATCCAAAGCCGGTTGTGCCTCTCATTTCGTTCAGAATAGTTCCCCCGATGGTGCCCTCAAAAAAATGGATGGCGCGTTCGCTGCCTATGAACGCAATAACCGTCAGGAAACGGGCCGATCGGTTCGTAACACCCTCCAGGTTTTTCAGAAGGAGTCTGCTGTTGGCCTGGCCGTCGCTATGACCTCCGGCATAGCGGGCTGAGAGCACGCCTGGCTGGCCGTTCAATGCGTCCACCTCAAGGCCACTGTCATCCGCAAAGCAGGGCATCCCCACCCGATCGAATACAAAGCGTGCCTTCTGTTCTGCGTTACCGCTGAATGTACTCCGTGTTTCAGGCAGTTCATCGGTGCAATTGACATCAGAGAGGCTGAGAACGCGAAAGTCAGGCCCCAGTATTGACCTGACCTCCTCCAACTTGTGCTTGTTGTTCGTGGCGAAAAGTATTTCGCTCATTTATGGATCGTTGTGAGGGTGATCTCATAGATGAGATTTGCATTGGACGGTATGTTCTGAAAGCCTGTCTGGCCGTATCCGAGAATCGAAGGTATGATGAACCTTGCTTTGGTTCCTTCATTGAACAGAGGCACCGCAACCTTGAAGCCATCGATTAGTCCGAAGATGGAAGTCTCGTTGAGCGTGCCTTCGTCAACCACCGTGCCTGGATCGGATAGAAGGCTTAGTTTATAATCAATGGTTGCAACATCATAGGGGAGGGCATTATCGCCTGTTCCCGGTTCGTCGATTGCATACCATATGTCCCCGACGTAATACGCCAGGTTCAATTGGTTTTCGTCAATGTAATCGGCGATTGCTGTACTGTCATTGACAAATTGTGCCTGTTCCGTCGGGGTTCTCTCTGTATTTGCGAGGAAGATATCATAAATGAGAATTTCATCCGGGGGTACGCCTGTCGTTCCTGCCGCCCCGTATCCGCTACTGGAGGGAATATAGGCCGTGACATTTGATCCGGTCATAATATTTCTCACGGTCGCTTCAAATCCAAGCGGAGTCAGGTTTTGGACTTTGTCAGTGAACACACCTGAAGCAAAGGTAACACCGTCGGAAAACCGTTTGCCTACATAGTTGATCGTGACTTCCTGCGCGTCATGGGGTGGGGCTTGTTCCCCGTATTCATGAATGTGGATTCGGATTCCGTAGTTATTAATATACAGTATTCTGTCGGTTACGCCTGTATTCATAAGGTAGTCATCAATCAGTTTCACCTCATCATTCAGGCGGGTGTTTGCCGGATCTTCGCCTATACATGAACCCAAGCCTGTTACCATCACGGCATAAAGAATAAACCACTTTGCTTTCATCTCTCTCTACTGGTTGTTGTTTAACATATTCCTGAACATTGTTAAGATCATTTCCCGTTTCTGAATTGGTTCGCGAAATCCCTACCGGATATCCACCAATTGAAGTTCAAATACAAGCACCGAATTGGCCTTGATCTTATCGCTGTGCGCCCGAGGCCCATAAGCGAGGGTGGAAGGAATATAAAATGTACCCTCAGCTCCTTCGTTAAGTTGCTTCAGCGCCTGATGCCACCCCTGGATAACGGAAGTTTCATCGATGGTCACCTCATAGGGTTGATAGCCGTCCTGCGCGTCACGGCCGGGATCAAAAAGACCCTTCTCCTGCGCCGTCTCCTTGATCGAAGTATCAAAACAGGTGCCGTCCAACAGGTATCCTGCATAATGAACAGCCACGCTCTGACCCGATGCAGCCACAGGCCCGCTGCCTTCCTTGTTGATGACATACCGGATTCCGGAAGGGAGCTTTTGTGCCGCAATGTTATTCCCGGAAAGATACGCATCGATGGTCACGGTATCCTTTCCGAGCTGCTCCTCTGCGTTCTTCGACATAAATGCGTAATAATCTTCCTCGACCTTTCGCTGATATGCATCGAAGTCTTCCTTGCTCACTATATCCTTTACCGAAATACTATAAACAACTATCCGTGTCGAATCCATGTGCGGCGGAACCGGGGACTTTGCGAAGTCGCGAAAAAGATCAGCTATCGAAATACTGAATGTGGCACTGTCACCTTTCGCGAGCATTCTCAGCATTTGGGTTATCCCGTCCTCATCGGCGATCCGGCTGCTGTCCTGAATCCGCGCAAATTCGGGATAACCGCGTGCGTACGTATCTGCCCAGATCGAGTCTGCCGAATCGGTAACCCTGAAATTAAACACCACGAACTGAGTAGGCCTCGCCGTTTCACCGCCACTGTCTTTCACCATAGTAAATGCAAACCCGCTGGGGGTTTCTCTTGTTGATTGGGAGCAGGCCGCCAGCAACGCGACCAGTCCTACCAGCACCTTTGATATTTTCATGCAATTCGTTTTAGTTAGACTCTGTTTTGGTTAGTAAAGTTGTAATGCCTCCCTCCGCTATTGCAGCAAGTCGCGGTAAGCCGGGAGAATCTCGATAAATTTCTTCAAAGTTTCCTGGAGCGACAAATTGGACTGTCCGCCGGCAGCGTTCCGGTGTCCCCCGCCTTCAAAATGCTTTTTCGCCATATCATTGACGGAAAAATTGCCGATGGACCGAAAGGATAGTTTTACGGTTCCGTCTTTCCGCTCGTAGATCAGGACGGAAAGCACCACATCCCTGACCGACAGTCCGTAATTGACCAGCCCTTCCGTATCACCGGTCTGCGAACCGTATTCCTTCAGCTCATCGCGGCTGAGCGTAATGTATGCTGTCTTGAATTCACTCAGTACCTGGAGTTTGTTGGCTAATACAAAACCCATGAGACGAAGCCTTGCCAGGCTGTTGTTGTCATAGATCAGTTTGGAGATCCTGTATGGATTGGCGCCCTTCTCCACAAGTCGGGCGGCCGTAACAAAGACGCTGTGCGTGGTATTGTTGTGCCGGAACCCCCCTGTGTCGGTCATCAGCCCTGCATAGAGACATTCCGCAATGCAGCAGTCGATCAGACTCTCGTCTCCCAGTTGCCGGATCAACCTGAATACGAGTTCCGCGGTTGAGGCGGCCGAGTCATCCCATTCTTCAAAGTCGGCGAACCTTTCCGGGTCCAGATGGTGATCGATGAGCACTGTTTTTGCGCCGGACCGCCGGACCATTTCTCCGAGTTCGTTGATCCTGGATAAGCTTGAAAAATCCAGGCAGAATATGAGTTCGGCGTTTGCAATGGCGCCCGAGGCGGCCTCGGCTTTACTACTTTGGTAGATGAGGACATCACCGTTTCCGTGCATCCATTCAAGAAAGGAAGGGTAGTCGCTGGGAGAAATTACGTGTACCTCGTGTCCTCCTTTTTTCAGGTAGGCCGCCAGTCCGAGGGAAGATCCCAGGGCATCCGCATCGGGTTTGTGGTGCATCAAAATTACCACCTTCCGGGGCTGACTCAGCAAAACCTTTAATTCCTGCGCTTTTTGCATATTTTCCACAAAACCGAAGGGCAAAAATGCTAAAAATTTTCATTTCACGGCTGGAATGCCTGCGCCGGGGGTTCAAAACGACCTTTGGAGGGCAGACTAATGGATTTTTTCTATTTTTGCCGCCATAAATTATTTATCCGTAGGACTTAACCTATCTCAAGCGTTGGAAATGGCAGGAAAACGAACTTTTACTATGATAAAGCCTGATGCGGTCGGCGCGGGCAATACAGGGGCAATCTTAAAAATGATTGAAGAGGCGGGATTCCGCATAATTGCACTTAAAAAGACCCAGCTGAGCCGGGAACGCGCAGGTCAGTTTTATGCCATCCATAAAGACCGACCTTTCTTTAAGGACCTGATTGCCTATATGTCGTCCGGGCCAATAATACCTTTGATCCTGGAGAAGGAGGATGCTGTCGATGCATTCCGTAATCTGATTGGCGCCACAGATCCTCAGAAAGCGGCACCCGGTACCATCCGGGCGGTGTTTGCAAAATCCATCGAAGCCAACGCTATCCATGGTTCCGACAGCGATGAGAACGCCGCAATTGAATGCAACTTCTTTTTCTCAGAGCTGGAACGGCACACGAAATAAGGCACCCTACTCTCCCTCCATTCTCTCCCGCCTGGTCCAGACCTCATCAATGGGCTCACTCCTGCTGCTTAGGCCCTTGTGTC
>DATBVZ010000281.1:0-4146 GCA_036515095.1 Cyclobacteriaceae bacterium
GTAATGATATCGTTCAGCACGCTTGATGATGAATTTTTCTACGGTGTGTCAAAACTTCAAAATAATTGGGAGGATAATTCATTTTTAACCTACCTACTTGTCAACGACACGTTTGATCCCGCAAAGACAGCACAATCATTGCCCTCTTTTATTGACAAGCACATGCCTGCAGGTGCTGCTGGCACAAAAACGAGCGTTTCCACGAATTTGTTTCTTCAGCCGCTAACCTCCATTCACCTTCACTCTCATCTCGATTCAGAAGCCGAGGCAAACGGAAATATCAGCCATATCTATGCGATGGGATCGATAGGCATTTTCCTCGTCATGATAGCCTGCTTCAATTTCATCAACCTGTCAACCGCCCGTGCCACCCGGCGGGGAAAGGAAGTGGGACTACGGAAAGTATCCGGAGCCAGGAGGAGACAACTGGTCGTTCAATATTTAAGTGAATCTGTACTGATAGCGTTGCTAGCTATGGTCGTCGCAGTTGCGGTGGCCGCTGCAAGCCTTACCTGGCTGAACGACTTTACGGGAAAATCAATAGACCTGAATGACTATTTGAAATTCAATACAATCAGTATTCTTGCCTTATTCGTGGTGGCCCTTGGTACCGCAGCAGGGTTATATCCTGCTTTAGTGATTTCCGCTTTCAAACCAACGAGGGTGCTCAAAGGACAAACGGGTCCAGCGGGGGAAGGTGCCGGTATTCGAAAAGCCCTGGTGGTTTTGCAGTTCGGCATATCTGTTGTCATGATCATTTCCACACTGATCACGTACCAGCAACTTGAATTCCTCACCGGCAAAGATCCGGGTTACACGAAAGACCAGGTGGTAATCTGTGCCCTCCCCGAAGAAATGGACGGGAAATATGAAGCCTTTTACCATGAACTCATGCAACATCCAGCGATCGTGAACGCCACCCGGTCGAATCGCTTCCCGACTTTGCGCCTGTTGGAAACCAACAATGTTGAAGCGGCCGATGGCACGGCTGAAAAAGTTGTCATGAAGAATGTGAGTGTGGACCGTCATTTCTTTGAAACGTACCGGATTCCTGTCGTCAGCGGCCGGAATTTCTCAAAGGATACCCGACGTGATGATTCCTTCGAGGAGAAGGTGGCCAATGGTTTCATCCTGAATGAAACCGCGTGTAAACTGCTGGGATGGACCAATGAGGAAGCGGTTGGAAAAGAACTTATCATCGGAGGACCGAAAGCAACGGTTGTAGGTGTGGTAAAGGACTTCCACTTTGAATCCTTGCATGAGCCCATCGCGCCCATTGCTTTTATTACCCACGCGGGTTTTCGCCTCATCTCCGTCCGCGTCACCGAGTCAGGTATGAAGGAAGGCATCGGGCATATCGGCAAAACCTGGAAGCAGTTTGTTGCCTTCAACGAACCGTTTGAGTATGAATTTGTCGATGACCGGTACGACCAACTCTACAAGAGGGAAGCGGGCCAGCAGGAACTCTTTGTCATATTTGCGGCACTGGCAATCTTTATTGCGACCTTGGGACTATTTGGCCTGGCCACATTCAACGCTATTCAACGAAGCAAGGAAGTTTGTATCCGCAAAGTATTGGGCGCTTCCGTTCAAAATATTCTTGCATTGCTTAGCAAGGAAATTGTCATACTGGTGTTGATTGCCAATGTCGTCGCGTGGCCTATCGCGTGGTACCTGATGAAAGAATGGCTGGGAGGATTTGCCTACCACATAGAGATGAATATATTGACGTACGTGGGTGCAGGATTATTGACCCTTTTTATAACATTTGTCACCATTGGCACCCAAGCGCTGAAGACTGCACTTACGAACCCTGCTACGATTTTGAGGAGTGAGTAGCACATAAGCAGATAATAATTTGTCTTTTCGCCCCATACCGCCATCTTTGTGAGCGCTGGTAAAGCCATGACCCTCCGAATCCTCTCAAAAGATAACGTCACCTACTGGATCGGTATTCCCGTATACCCTGTCAATCTCTTTGTAGACTATTTCATGGTATGCGACGGGCTTCCCACCTTTAAAGAGGAATATATCTTTCCCAACAACAACGCGGAGATCTTCTTCAACCTGGGTGACGTGAATTACGGGATTACCGGCGAAAAAAATTCAACATTCGTTTTCCGCGAAACCATAGTCTCCGGATTGCGCAGCGAGCGCTTGACGGTCATACCAGGAAAACACTTCAGCCTCGCGGGAGTACGGTTTAAGCTGTTTGGATTTCAAAATGTATTCGGCATTCCCTCCGACGAATTCACGGATAAAAACTTTGATGCCACGGAAGTCTGGAACAGGAATTTACTGGACCTTCGTGAACAACTTGTCACCGCGGCTTCACCGGAGATCAAGGCGGCAATGCTGGAAAATTGGATCAGAGCCAAAATTCAATTGGAAAATCTCTATCAGGCCCGCTGCTGGAACAAGCTTGCTCCTAAATTAGTCCAGACCTCCCTCCCGCTTCAGACTTACCTTGCCGATCTTACGGGGTACAGCCACAAGCATACGGTGAAGCTGTTCAAGGAAAAATGCGGCCTGCCGCCGAAAATGATCCAGCGGGTGTTCCGGTTTAACTCCGTCCTGCTCCGGGCACGAGACGCCGGCATGAACTGGACGGAATTAAGTTATGCAGCCGGATACGCCGATCAAAGTCACTTCATTAAGGAATTCAAACAATTCACCGGCTTCACGCCGCAACTGTTCCTGAAGCAACAACCCAAAGCCTGGACACTGCTGAAGGAGAGCAGGTAATTTTTTTACTATTTATCCGCGCCTCCCTCCCTTTACTTTGTCTTAGCGAATACTTCAAACTAATTCTTATCCTTTTATGGAATACGGATTTGTCATGCACCTGCATATCATGGCAGGCGCTGTGGCCTTGTTTTCCTTCTGGACAACCGCCCTCGCACGCAAAGGCGGCAAGGTTCATCGTACGGCGGGGAAAGTTTACCTCGTAGCATTACTGCTCATCATCGTCACGGTCATCCCCATGATCGCGATCAACATTCAACACGACGAATACAGCGTCGCACTGGGGCTCGCCTTCCTGATTGTCATGACCTTCGCCGCAGCCTGGATGGCAAAGCACTCGATTGAATACAAAAGACGCCTGGCCGGCTACAAGGGCTATCCATTCCGGGTTCTGGCGACTGTTCTAACGCTCTTCGGATTTCTGATCCTGACCATTTCAATCCGCAGCGGCTCGTTCCTCTACGCATTCTTCGCCTGTACCGGCATTACGCTGGCCGGAAGTATGTGGTACGTGGTTATCGCCAAAAAGGTCGGGCCAAACTGGTATTTATCCCAGCACCTGAACGGCGTCGCCTTGCTTTTTGCAGCTACGCATGGATCTTTTTTGCGATTCGGACTAACCAAATTGATTCCCGTCATACCCGATACGCAGGAATTCAATACGTTTTCACAGATTTCGGTTATCCTGCTGGGCCTGCTGCTGCGACTGACACTCGGTGAGCGGTTTCTGAAGACGCGCAGTACGCCCATGTCCAATCCGACGGTCTCCCTCCCAACACAAAGTAGTCTCCGGTGAGAATACCTGCTGTGTGGACAGTTGCACCCCGCAAAGGGTTTTAGTAATTTCACTGGGTCCAACCAAAAATGCAGCACGTAAATCTGCCAACCCTCCTGAGCGGCGGCGCAAGGCACCCACATAAACACATAAACACGTAAACACCTAAACACATAAAATGGTCTCCAGGCGAAAATTCATCCAACTGACTTCCATGGCGGGTTCGTTTCTTGCCATAGGATATGTGTCATCAGCAGGACGGGAAAGACTGGTAGCGCGATCCGTTTCAGACCGTTCGGGAGTAAACCTGAACCAATTCATTTTGATCGGAACGGACAACAGCATCGTACTGTTCAACCACCGCCCGGAGATGGGCCAGGGTACGTATCAATCTGTCCCGATGATCCTGGCGGAAGAACTCGAAGTTGATATCGATAAAGTAGAAATAAAGCCCTCGGCTGCCAATTCAGCGTTGTATGGGAGTCAGATGGTAGTCGGAAGCCGGAGCATTCAATCCGAATTTGAGAAATTGAGAAAAATGGGGGCGGCCGCCAGGGAGATGCTGCGGCAGGCAGCTGCAAATACCTGGAATACCAGCGTAGAACAGTGCAGGGCAACGAAGGGAA
>DATBVZ010000282.1:0-4557 GCA_036515095.1 Cyclobacteriaceae bacterium
TTGTCGCTGGGAACGACCCAATCGGGGCTTCCGCAGTTCTCCTTCCTGCGTTACGTGCAGAACGTCAAGACCAAACCGGGTACCGACCAGGTGGTGGAGGGCGACGGCGGCGGGATCGTCCATGCGCTTGTGGAACTCAAAGTAACGGAAGAACAGATCCGCCGGGCACAAAGCGCGTTGCGCAGTAAGATCGACAACGACGAAGCCATCATAGCCGGACCCATCGTCTACAAAGGTGGGAATTTTTCCCTGGTATCCTCGTTTGCGGAGGAAGGCTCTGAGTTTACCAAAAAAGTTGTCGGTATGGGCAGGGCACCGGTTTTTGTGGGAAACAAAGCGGCCGTCTCCATCCGATTGACAAAACTCGGCGCCAAGATCCTCTGGGAATCCTGTCAGACGCCCACGCCTGATCTTAGCTTCTCCTTCGTAATGGACTTCAGCGGATACCGGTCACCCATGCAGGCCCGCATTGAAGTAGACTGGGATAAAGTATACACCCACGAAGCGTTCTCCTTTGGCGTCGACGTCGGCTACCCGCCCTACTTCAGCGTAGGCGCAGATATTGAAGCCGCGTTTGATGAGCTGCGGGAAGATGGAACAATCAAGGTCATCAACTTCGGAGCCGATGAAAAAATGGAGGAACTCATCGACGCGGCCTATAAGAAGATCCTTGACATGATGTTTGAACCGTTCTCCATGCCGCCGGGAGAAGAGCCATCTACCTTCGAACAAATTGCAGCCGGCCTTGCCGCATTCAGTGAATCGGCAACGAGCAGCAGCATCGTAAGCCTCAATTTTGCTTATGAATTCAAGGAAGAAAAGAAATCCGGAAGGTATGTGATCGACCTGAGCAAGGCTTCCACCGAGACCATCAATTTCAGGTTTGACGAAAACCTGGGCAGCGACGTGGCAGCGTGTGTGGATTGCTTTACTTCGGTAAACCTGGATGACCCTTTTTATAAGCAACGCGAGCTGCTGGTTTCTGTCGACGGACTCAATTCCGACCAATTCAGCAAGTACATCAACTTCGTAACGGTGAGCATGAAGAAAGTCCACGGTAACGGCGAGGTGACCTACGACGAGCTACGAATAGCGGAAAAGGAATTCAAGGAGGCCCTTGGCAATCCATTCCGGCTCCTGTACGGATGGAAAGACGAGGCCGACAACGACAGGGATAAGTGGCTCAAGTACGAGTATGAGACCAAATGGAGTTTCTTCGGCGATCACAGCGTAACACAGGAGTGGAGCACCTCCGATCAATTGGGACTCAATCTTGCTCCTCCCTTTCATCCCGTTTCGGTCAGCGTGGAGGCCGACCCGGAATTGTTGAAGGACGCCAAGATCAGGCTGGCTACCGTGAAATTCTACTATGACTATGGCGCCGGTGAGAAGGAGGAACAGGTTACAATCAAAGGTAATCAGGAAGTACCGGCATCGCTTGCCGAGTTCATGCTTGAACGGGGCAAGTATGACTACGAGTACGAAATTGTGTGGCGGCTGTTTGGGAACAAGACGGTTTCGACCGGAAGGAAGAAATCCTCGGATACATTGATTTATGTCGATGAGATCCCGGAAGACGCCATCGCGCTGAACTAGTTAGCACACTTTACCCGGCTGATCATGATAACCAGGCATTTTTTGATCGTTGTATTCGCCCTCTTCGGGTCATCACTTTCGATGGCCCAGGAGAGGGAACTCGAACCCGTTGAGGATGCTGCGGCAGCCATAGGATCAATCCTTGGTGGCAAGGAAAACGGTATAGCGAAGGTCCGGGTCATTTCGGATACGGAACAAAGTCTCAGTTTACAGGTTGAGACGGATGGATTCGACGACCATGAATACACCATTCACGGCGCCGTGCTCAACCGCATCAAAAAGCCGATGAAGGAAGTGGAAACGGAAGGCCAAACCCTGCCGAAAGGCGGGGGTGTGGTAGAACTCGGATTCCGGTTTGACCAGGAGTCTAAAAGCTACAGCGGCAGTCACATGGAGTCACATTTCATCGCGCTCACCATTTCAAAGAAGGATGCCTTGCTCAGCAAGCTTGACCTGGGCGGCGAAAATGTATTTGGTGACACGTACCTCTACAAGCTGAACAAGAAATGGCGCGTGAGTGGAAATGAGGCTATGGTGATCGAAGTGAAGCTGACCCCCTTTAGGTCGGCCGGGACCATACAGCCATGACAACCTCAAAAAGAGATCGGATGAAAATATCAACCACTATAAAAATGCTCTGTTTACCGGTGCTCCTGCTGGTAGTTTTCGCTGCCGCAGGCCAGGAAATACGACGGCAGAATACATTCAGCAGACGAATAAATGTAAGACCGGCTCCGGCCGATACTACCGCCCAGACCGGCCCGGCAGAAACTGCAGCACCGGAGACGCATCCTGTGCCAGCCGACAAGGAAAGACGGGGACCATCCAATATTACCTTTAGCCTGGCGAGTCAGGTCCGGTCGGATGTGGACTTTACCGGCAGGGAATTGCTGAACGTTTTTAACACCATCTACCGGGACGACAACCGCAATTCCGGCTACTATTACTATTTGCCCTCGTCTTATAACCTGAGCTGGACTGCAAGTACGGGTGAATATGAATTCAACGCGTCCTACAGCGCAGCCGACGAGACCGGAAGGGGAGAAACAACCGTGACGGCAATTCTCAAACCAAAGCTTGGCGGAAACGAACTGAGGTTTGTAAAGGAATTGTTGCAGAAAAGCATCGAAGGCAAGCCGGAGGATCAATACGGCATAACCGAACTGGCACCCATGCCCATGGCGCAGGCACCCGAGATCGCCTTCTCCAACCTGGGTCAGTTTGATGTCGCTGCGCAGGACATTTCCATCCGGGCGCCTTCCGACCTGATGGATCCCATATACATCTCCTTCACTACCGGACGGATTGATGACCTGATGGGCATGTTCTTTAACAACATCGGGCTCTATGGCGATGTGATCATTTATCCGGCGGGAGAGGGTATGCCGGCCAGCATCCGTATCCCATTTAACCTGAAGATCGATGACCCGGGAACGTTCGGACGATTTGAACTCCTGCCCGGCTCGTGGCGAAACGGTTGGCAAAACAAAACCGATTACCCCGTCGTGCTGACCCGGTTCAATGTTCTGAAGAGGGAAGCATCGGGAGAATTCCGGGTCTATACCTGGCAAATGGGTGACCGCGAAATACCGGAAAAGGCGCGGGTAAACTTTGACGGGAGCCTTGTTCCCCGCTGGATCGATTCGAATCCGGGCATTTCCAGGATATGGATGGACTACACGGTAAAGCCGTGCGTGGGGTGCAACAACGCGGTTAAGGAAAAGATCATTAAGGGAACAAGCGGCAGCCGTGTCAACAACATTGAGTTCACCGTTCTGACGCCGCTGGAGTTTACCAAAGCCGGCATGATGAAAATACGGATACGGTCTTATCAGGCCGATCCAAACGGCCGCGCCAAAGTCAACCTGCCCACATTGACGATCAGCCAGGACGGCTCGACGCATTCCGGAGGTCAATTGTTTATTCCCGAAGGAGCTTCGCCGGACTTCGAGTATATGGTGCAACTGTACATGGCCGATGGAACGAAGTATGAATCGGATAGCTGGCAACAAAGCAACGACCTGGAAGTCGTGATCGGAACGACGCAGATCAGGAACATGGTCAGCCATTTTAAGTAACCCTAAATCAATATATGATGCACACACAAATTAAGACATTCATCGTACTGGTAGTAGTGATGGTCATTGTGCCGGCTCTGGTGCACGGTCAGCAGTTGTTGAAGCATACTGCAACCGCAGCAAATACAAGAGGTCACATCACTACTATCGATAACACTGCCATCAACGGAAAGCCCGATGCAATTCTGATCGTAAGCCAGAATTTTGGCATCTACAATCCAAATGAAACCGGTGTCTGGTATTCGGGCGGCAAATGGAATATCTTCAATGAAAACCGGTCCGGGATGCCGACAGGGAATATCTTTAACATCCTGGTGCTGGACCCTTCCTCGCAAAAGGAAGGCTTTGTTCACACTACAGCCCCGGCCAATACAAACGGGCATGTGACAACCATCGATCATACGTCTGCCAACGGCAATGCGGATGCCCTGGTGTTTGTCACGCAGCACTACGGCAAATACAACACATCGCCAGCGGGGGTTTGGCACCACGGAGGAAAATGGAAGATCTACAACGAGGACAGGTCTGCCATGCCGGCCGGAACAAAATTCAATGTGCTTGTGCTGAAGGAAGGAGCGATTCCTGCAGGATGGCCGAATGTTACCGGCAGTGTATTCCAGCACCGTGTCAGTGCGGCCAGCAAGTCCAAATTCCCAAGTGGTCACGTTACCCGCATCAACAATGCAGGCACCAACAACAACGGGCGGATCGGGCTGCTTTCGACGCAGGTCTACAAAGGTGCCTACAATACCAGCGTCACCGGCGTCTGGTATGATAGTCCGAACTGGACGGTATTTAACCAGGACAAGAAAGCCCTGGCCGAAAATGTCTGGTTTAATCTCCTGAGCCTTCAGGCAAAACCTGTTAGCATCCGTGGAAATAT
>DATBVZ010000283.1:0-10004 GCA_036515095.1 Cyclobacteriaceae bacterium
TATGCCTCTGGGCTCCTGCAAAATCAAATGCTTATGTGTTGGGAGATTTTTCAGACTGGCAGCTCAAGCCGGAAAATCTCATGAACCGGGACGGTGAATATTTCTGGATGGAAGTTAGCGCACTCGTCCCGGGAGAGGAATACGGTTTTCAGTATCTGATTGAGGAGGCGCTCTACCTTGCTGATCCCTACGCAGACAAGATACTGGATCCCGATGATCAGTTCATTCCCGCCTCCGTTTATCCGGAGCTGAGCCAGTATCCATCCGCTGCCTTACACAGCGAATGGTATTTCAACCGGATTGCTGTCTTTCAGACGGGACAGGACGATTACGCCTGGCTGTCAGGTGATTTCGTTAAGCCCGAAAAGGAAGACCTTTTGATCTATGAGTTGCTGATACGTGATTTTTTTGCTAACGGCGAGCGATCCTATCAAAACCTGATGGATACCATCACCTATTTTAAGAGACTGGGTGTAAACGCCATTGAACTGATGCCCATCATGGAGTTCAATGGAAACGAAGGCTGGGGATATAACCCTGTCTTTATGTTTGCACCCGACAAGTATTACGGCACCAGGGACGTGCTAAAGGCTTTCGTTGACCGTTGCCACGATGAAGGTATTGCCGTAATCCTGGATATCGCCATGAACCATCAGGACATTCCCAATCCCTATGTCATGCTTGACTTTGACTTCGGTACGATGAAGCCGACCGCAAATAACAAGTGGTTTAATACCGATGCCACCCATCCCTTCAATGTTTTTTATGACATGAACCACGAGAGTACATATACGCAGGCCTACCTGGATACCGTAACTTACTACTGGCTTAACGAGTACCGCATTGACGGGTTTCGTTTCGACCTCTCCAAGGGGTTCACGCAGACATCCAATCCGGGCAACGTATCCGCATGGTCGGCGTATGATGCTTCGAGGATCGCCATTATCAAACGGATGGCGGATGCGATCTGGGCTCATTCGCCGGAAGCGTATGTTATTCTTGAACACTTTGCCGCCAATAATGAAGAGAAGGAATTAGCCGCATACCGTGCGGATGAGGGGAAGGGGATGCTTGTATGGGGTAATCTGAATCACGCCTACAACCAGAACACGATGGGGTATGTGGAAGAGTCCGACATAAGCTGGGTCGACTATCGTAGCCGGGGATGGGACGTGCCCCATGTGGTAGGATATATGGAGAGTCACGATGAAGAAAGGCTGATGTACCGGAATCTTACCTATGGAAACTCCTCGGGCAGCTACACTGTTAAAGACCTTTCTATAGCACTGGACCGGATTGAAGCAGCGGAGATCATGTTCTATACTATTCCCGGTCCGAAGATGCTCTGGCAATTTGGTGAGCTGGGTTATGACCTGAGCATTAATCGCTGCGAGGACGGCAGCATCAGCGACAATTGCAGGTTGTCTCCAAAGCCTGCCGGATGGAGCTACCTGAGTAACGCGCAGCGCAACCGGCTTTTTCAGCACACAGCAGACCTGATCAGGTTGCGAAATTCCTATCCTGTTTTTACTGCAGGTGAAGTATTGTTTGGTGGCGGTTCGTCGCTTGTGAAACACCTCACATTGAGAAATCAGCCTTATACGGATACACCTGCAGACCCGGAGGCGATGAATGCTCAGGTTGTCGCAAACTTTGGGTTGACGGAGGAGGGTGTGATCGTCGAATTCCCCCATACCGGAACATGGTATGATTATTACGCCTATGGAAAGCCGGTCGATGTCACCTCATCTTCGTTTGTCGTAAACCTTCAGCCGGGGGAATACAGGTTGTTCACCGATGTGCAAATTGAAAATCCGCTGGTAACAGGAGTGGAAGAGGAGACTATCCGGAGGCTCAACGTTCATCCAAACCCGGTCCGTCGATTCCTGAACATCGATGCGGAGCAGGAAATTATTCGGCGTTTGGTTGTCCGCAACCTCTACGGTCAGCCGGTCATCACTGAGCGGGTGGGCATGAATCGTTGGGATGTAGGCTCACTGTCGCCGGGACTCTATGTCACCGAGATCGAAACTTCGGTCAGAAACTACAGGATCAAGATAATTAAGCAATAAGCGATATGACGATGAGAAGAATAAAATTGGTGTTGTTATTGATCCATTTGTGTGGTGTAATGTATGCCCAAAAGCAAGTGGTGACGGTGGATCGTGTGGAGCCCCCATTCTGGTGGACGGACATGGCGGATCAACGTCTTCAGCTGCTGGTTAAGGGACAGAATATTTCCACCGCTGATGTATCCATCACCTATCCTGGAGTTGAGGTAACCGGCGTTCACAAGGCTGAGGACAGCGACTATGCGTTTATCGATCTTCAGATAGGTTCCGGCGCTGTCCCGGGTACGCTGGATATCGAATTCACGTACGGTAAGAAAGGCAGGTTGATACAGCACTATGAACTGAAAGCGCGCCAGCATGATCCGCAGGCGCATAAGGGTCTCGGTCAGGGTGATGTGATCTACCTGCTCACGCCCGACCGCTTTGCCAACGGCAATCCTTCTAACGATACGGTGAAAGGAATGAAAGAAGGAGTAAATCGTTCTTTTGATGGAGGGCGTCACGGCGGCGACTTACAGGGAATTCGTTCACGGTTGGATTATATTGAGGATCTTGGTATGACTACCCTTTGGCTCAACCCTGTCCTGGAAAATGATATGCCGGAATACTCGTATCATGGCTACGCCATCACGGACTATTACAAGGTTGATCCCCGTTACGGCACCAACGAAGAGTACCGGCAACTTGCCGCTGAATTGCATCAGCGTGGCATGAAGCTGATCATGGACATGGTCTTTAATCATTGCGGACTTGATCATTGGTGGATGGAAGATATGCCGTTTGGCGACTGGGTCCATGATTATCCGCAATACGAGATTACAAACTACGCGATCGCTGCCCTGTCTGATCCGCACGGATCGGAAAGCGACCGGAGGCAAATGGAAAAAGGATGGTTTGTCCCTTCGATGCCGGATCTTAATCATGACAATCCGCATATGGCTACCTACCTTATTCAAAACACCATCTGGTGGGTGGAATATGCCGGTCTGGATGGGATCAGGGTGGATACGTATCCATACAACAACAAGGAGTTCATGGCTGTGTGGGTGAAACGGGTTCACCGCGAATACCCGGATCTGTACCTGGTGGGAGAAACATGGATAGGAAGTGTTGCCCAGGTCGCGTATTGGACCGACCGCGGTCCGGAATACAATGGCGATTACAATTCGCACACCGATGCAATGACCGATTTTCCTTTGTGCTTTGCCATTCACCAGGCCTTTAAAGCGGAAGGGGATGTTATGGCATTGTATGATGCGCTTAGCAAAGACTTCCTGTATTACGACGCTTCCAGGAACAAGGTATTCGGCGACAACCATGACATCGACCGGATTTATCATACCCTTGGTAAAGACCTGGATAGGTTCAATCAGGCGATGACTTTTTTGCTGACCACGCGGGGCGTACCCCAGGTGTATTATGGAACAGAAATCATCATGAAAGGATCGGGCCCGCATGGCCTGATCCGCGAGGACTTCCCAGGTGGCTGGTCCGCCGATAGCCGCAACGCGTTTACGGCAGACGGGCGAACCACGGACGAGAATGTCGCCTTTGATCATATCCGAAAATTACTCACCTGGAGAAAACAAAGCGATGCAATTGCAAACGGTGCCCTCAGGCACTTTATACCACGCGAAAATCTTTATGTCTATAACCGGAAATCGGATAAGGAATCCGTGCTGGTGATGATCAACAACAGCGCATCGGCAGTGAAACCGGATATGCAGCGGTTCAGGGAGGTGCTTAAGGGATACGAACGCGCCGTCGATATACTTTCAGGAAAAAATTTTGATGATCTGTACGATATTCGTATTGAAGGGAATCGTTCATTGATACTCGAACTTAAACCGCAGGTAAAAGCGGAGTGATAAGGACTACTGCCGGGTTGAAGCCGGAATTTGCCCTTCAAGCGATCAGAACCGTAAACCTAAACTGAAGCCGAAAGGGCGGGACATCGTGCCCGCCTTTTTTTCAAGTAAAGGTTGAAGATTTGAAGAGGGTGGACACTTACTTGTTCAATCCATCGCAAAAGTAGGCAGTGGGGCAGTTAGCAATCCATGTCGTTAAGATAAAGGGTAAACAGTAATGATCGAGTTTAGAGGGCTAGATTAAAATTGAGCTAAGTGGGGCACCTGACTACGCTTTATTGTTAGGCAGCCGCTTGGCTGGCTTCGTTCCCCCATTGAGGGGGGCCAGGGGGGTGTGAGCCGTTGTGATCAATGCCGCAGTGATAAGTAAACATCCCACTGGTTCCAGGCATGATCGTGTGAGTTCGAGTACACATTGCTGTTCGGGCTTAGATTGCGCGGTAAACATCGTAGGCTGGACGCTGCATCAGCCAGGCCGGCTTTAACTCCAATTACAATCTTAACTTAACGACATGGAGTAAGCAATAGACAAAGCAGCCTTGTGGTTATCATAAGCCAGGTGGTGTGGAGCCGCCGCAAAGTTTGTTTCGCCCTCTTCAACTCTTCAATCTTCAACCCTTCAACCCTTCCTCCCCAACATGTGTAAACACACAACCACAAAAAACCGGATGGTTTGTGTTCAAAGCATTTCGGGCTTTCAGATTTTGGCTATCTTACCCGCCAAAACCGAATCTTCGCCGCACCATGTGGCAACCTAACAACACGGAAAATGAGCAGAAGTGACAGCCGGAGAAAATTCATCAGGAAAGTAGGACTGGCTGCCGTAGCGGCAGTGTCAGGCCACAGCCTTGCAGCCAGGAATTCATCCCTGGATCACCTGAAACGCGCTTCGGTGCTGCAGGCGCCAGGCAACATTAATATTGCCCTGATTGGTGCCGGATGGATGGGAAGTGAGGATACGGTCACGGCGCTCTCACACGAAAATGTACGGCTGGTGGCGGTGTGTGACCTTTATAAAGGTCGCCTGGCGTCGGCGAAAGAAAAATGGGGTAGCGAACTTTTTGTTGCCGAAGATTACAAAGAAATTCTAAAGCGGCGTGACATTGATGCGGTGATCATCGGGACTCCTGATCACTGGCATAAACAGATTTCTGTTGATGCCCTTGATGCGGGCAAGCATGTCTATTGCGAAAAGCCCATGGTCAAGTCCGTGGACGAAGGTCATGAAGTGATCAATGCCTGGAAACGTTCCGGGAAAGTTTTTATGGTAGGCAGCCAGGGACTTTCTTCACTGGGTAATGAGAAGGCGAGGCAACTTCTGGCGGAAGGAGCTATCGGTGATCTCAACTATGCGGAAGGTTTCTGGGCACGATTTTCTCCTGAAGGCGCGTGGCAGTATCCAATTCCTGCAGACGCATCGGAGAAGACGGTTAACTGGAAGCGCTACCTGGCCAACACCGTGCAGCGTCCCTTTGACCCGCTTCGGTTTTTCAGGTGGAGAAATTATGTCGACTATGGAACGGGTATGTCGGGCGACCTGTTTGTTCACTTGTTCTCCAGTCTTCATTTTATCGCCAACTCCCTTGGTCCTGATCAGATCAGCGCTATGGGCGGCTTGCGGTACTGGAAAGACGGTCGCGAAGTTCCGGACATTTTATTGGGAATGTTTCAATATCCCGAAACTTCTGCTCATCCGGGCTTTAACCTGTCATTGCGTTGTAATTTTGTTGATGGCACAAGCGGATCGACTTACCTTAAACTTGTTGGCAGCAAAGGATCAATGGATGTTAAATGGGATGAAGTGGTCGTCAGGAGGGCGCGGAGTGTCGGCTCCGAGGGACCAGCGCCTGTGGCGGGTGCCGAGATTACCCAACCGGGAAGGAAGCGCATACTGGAACCTGAAGAGCTTGTATATAAGGTAGAAGAGGGTTACAAAGGTGCGCACTATGATCATTTTGCCAACTTTTTCAAGGCCATCCGAACCGGGGGCACTGTCGTGGAAGATCCGGTTTTTGGATTTCGCGCCGCCGCACCTGCATTGTTGTGCAACGAAAGCTACAGCACCAATACCTTCATAAACTGGGACCCGGTAACCATGAAAAAGGTATAGAAGGCAACAGGAATACACGCGGCCGGGTATGCATAAACTTGAACTACGAATCCAATGAAATTAACCGTATTGACCCTGATTATGGTGGGAAGCCTGAGTGCACTGTTCGGGCAAACCGAAAAGATCTTCAACGGTAAGGATCTTACCGGCTGGAAAATTTATGGCACGGAGAAATGGTATGTAGAGAATGGGGTGCTGGTTTCGGAAAGTGGTCCGGACAAGGAATACGGCTATCTGGCAACGGAAAAGTCATACAAAGACTTTGAACTGACTGCTGAATTCAAACAGGAAGCCAATGGCAATAGCGGTATATTTTTTCGCTCCTCAATTGAAGGAACAACGATCACCGGGTGGCAGGCCGAAGTAGCGCCGCCCGGTCACAACACCGGCGGCATTTACGAGTCCTATGGTCGCGGATGGCTCATACAGCCTGACCCGGAGAAAGACAAGGCACTTAAATTTGGCAAATGGAACAAGATGAAAATCCGCGTAACAGGTGATGTGGTTGAGACCTGGCTGAACGGTCAGCAGATGATCAGGCTGGAAGATGCAAAGATCGCTGAAGCTACCGGAAGCATTGCCCTTCAGATTCATAGCGGGGGAGGGATCAAGGTATACTGGAGAAATCTGCGTGTCCGGGAACTCTGAGGTGCCTGCCTGAAGCAGCCGACGTAGGGCGCTCAGGTATTTTTTGCATCCGGTACTGCCTTTTGCAGTGCACCGGTCGGGGCTATGCGATCGTTGTAAACTGCCAAAAATTGCTCGAACCTTTGATCCCAGGTATTCTGAAAGGCAAATTCAACTCTTGCTTTCATTAGTTCCGGCGAATTCTCATTGTAGGCCTGCTCTATCTTTTCTATCAGATCATCGTCGGAGTACGTGATGTACACGAATTGATCGGGAAATTTCATGTATTTCAAGTTAGGTAGCGCGCTTACAACAGTGGGTTTGCCCACAGCAAAATATTGCCACACTTTATTTGGTGTTCCTCCGGGATTTACGAAGTCCAGGTTATACAGCGCCAGGCCAACATCCAACGTCTTCAGCTCTTCAAAGAGTTGCTTTCCTTTCAGCATACCCTTTAGATTGGCAGGGTCAATAGGATCAAGTTTAGCGAGAAATTCCGGAGTGACAGTGCCAATAATTACAACCTCGAAGCGGTTGTGGTTTATCAGTTTGTTAATTGATGTGAAAGAGTATTGCCTTTCGTTGATGACACCCATAATACCCACCCTGATCTTCGGTTGATTTTTATCGATTGCAAACTGTGTTATACGGTCGCCGTCAACGGAAACCCCCAGTGGAATTTCATAGGTATGTGGATTTAATTGCTTCAGTTTTTGGGTAAGGAAGTGGGCTGTCGTTACGCAAAAGCGCGCATCCATGGCCATGATCCGTTCGCACCGTTCAAGGTACTTGTCCACGAGGGCACTTTTGTATTTTGTATTCCCCCTGAATTCATCGTTGCAATAATAGATGACGTTGGGATAGTATTTGACTATTTCAGTGGCTGTGCAATCGAAGTTCACGACGCTGGCATCAGGAAATTGCCTTTTCAACTTTCTGAAAAGCCAATTCTGGTACCATTCGTTGATGATGGGCAGACGGTAGCGAAAGCGATAGTCTATGGGGAAGTATGGCTCGACAACGAGCGTGTTCCTGGCGCCTTCATACATTTTGATCCGGAACAACCCGACTTTATTACGGGTAACAAATGCGACCTTGAATTTTCTGGAAGCGGCCTGCGTAAACTGGTGCCTCGCGCGGGGAGGTTCATCCCAGGCAGTAATTGTATTTACAATAAAATCTGCATCCATATACCATAACCATTCATCCAACCTGCAAACCTGTCGCGCGCGACGAATTTAGACTTCTGCAAATCGCAAATATACCTGGTTTTTGATGATTTGCATACGACACCGATCATCACGCTATCCTTTTATTCATGACCAGGAAGAGAATTCGTTGTATGACGGCGGCAGTTCCGTTGAATTAAGTATGAACGTGTTGTATTGCAGGTCGGCTCAACGCTGCTTCGTTACGCCTTCTATGAGCCCTTTGATATAGCCAATCGCAAAGAGTGTTCCCAGTTCACTATAGCCGGGATGATCGTTATTGTCGCCGGCAACCGTCGGTACGTGATCCGGCCGCATGGGTCCGTTGAAGCCTACGTCAAAGTAGGTCTTCATGGCCATATACATATCGGTTTTCCCTTCATCATGAAACGTCTCTTCGAAATTCCACATGTCACCGCGGATATCGCGGAAGTGGACGAAGAAGATCTTCTTGCGTTCACCGAAATAGGTGATCACCGATGGAATATCTTCACCCATGGTGGCGAACGTACCCTGGCATAGGGTCAAGCCATTGTTCGGGCTTGGTACCAGCTCTATTAATTTCCTGAATGCGTCGGCCGTTCGCATGATCCGTGCAATGCCCCGGATCGTTGGAACCGGGGGATCATCCGGGTGCAAGGCAAGCTTGATCCCGTTCTTTTCGGCTTCCGGAACCACGGCCTTTAAGAAGTATTCCATGTTCCTCCACATCGTTTCCTCTGATACCTCGCCGTGTTCCGTCAATGGCATGTCCTTAATGGCTTCGTAGTCAAAGGCTGTAACAAGGGCTCCTCCGCGACCCCTTCGTTCCATATCTGTCCTGGCCCAATTGATCACCGGCATCCAGTTGTAGCAGATAATGTCCAGGCCGATCTTCTTCATGTTTTGCATCAGGGTAATGAAGTTGTCAATTTCCTCGTCCTTGCCGTCAAGACCCAGCTTGACCTTGTCCAGGGGCGGCGTTCCTTCCAGCACCTTCCATTCCAGGCCACGCTTCGCGTAGGCCTCCTTCACGCCGGCCAGCGCTTCGTATTCCCAGGGCCGCTTGTCGCGCATCCCTATTGCCCAGGGACTGGAAGGTGAAACCACGCCCGTGATGCCCATTTGTTTCTGCAGTTCTATCTTTCTGTCCTGAAGGCCGAAAAAGTATGCCAGGCATAGCGTTATACCGGCCTCCTTAGTATGATCCAGCGCATGAGAAATGCCTGCGCCGAAACCCATTGTTGAAAGTGCTGTTAGCGCCGCACTTCGCTGAATGAATTTTCTTCGTGAATTCGCCATGATGGTTAATGCTTCGGGTAAATGAATCGCGAACTGCGAATCTACTTCATTATTCTTTTTGCTGTCTGCCATTTTGCGGCAATGGTGTTATGGGCCGTTCAAATGGTACATGCACGCAAAGAAGGGGCAGAGACAGCTCAGATGATCGCAGGCAATCTTTGCCTGCCCGTCAAGGGACAAAGATGATCCTGGAGGACTGCTGTTAACAAGCGCCATGCGTATGACCCTGGTCATACTCACCGTTCGGTAAAACTGAAGAAATTTGACCATTTTGGATACAGGAATTAGGGGTGGTTATCCGGTCTAAGCCGGGACAGCAGGATTGATCCGCCTTCAACGATTATACGTCCGGCAGCAATCAGGTGAAGAAAATTTATAGAACAGTATTCGTCGCCCTCGCTATTGTAAATCTTGTTTTCGGAATACTCGCCGGTCTGGGTCGCCTCGGGTGGAGCTTTCCGGTCACCGGCGCGATCGTCCATCACGGTGCGATCATGGTGGGAGGATTTCTGGGCACACTCGTCTCGCTCGAGAAGGTAATACCGCTAAAAAAGAAGGCGTACCTTCTCATTCCCGTGATAAGCGCATCGGGCATCATAGCGTTTTCAAACGGGCAATTTGAAACAGGCGCGATACTGCTGATCATCGCCAGCGCAGGCCTCGCAGGCATTTACCTCATTTATCTGGGACGGCAGGGAGAATACTATCTCTACCTGATGTTTACGGGTGCAGTGTGCTGGTGCATTGGCAACGTCATGTTATTATCCCAGCGTTTCTACCCGATAGCGTTTCCCTGGTGGTTGGGCTTTCTGCTGTTCACCATTGTTTCCGAGCGGCT
>DATBVZ010000284.1:0-5758 GCA_036515095.1 Cyclobacteriaceae bacterium
CGCGTCAAAGCAAAGGGATATGGCGAGACCAAACCCCTGGCCAGCAACGATGATGAGAAAGACGGCCGCGAACTGAACAGACGGGTCGAATTTCTGGTCATCGGTCAATGACCAGGTTTCAATCCACAGAAAAACCAGCTATCTTCCCGCCTGTAACTAACGGAGGGAATGAGGATGTCCGTAGTCCCATACAAACAGGAAACGGCAGGGAAGAAGGAGCAGGTGGCCCGGATGTTTGACAACATCAGCCGGCAGTATGATTTTCTGAATCATTTCCTGAGTCTCGGCATTGACAAAATCTGGCGTAGAAAAGCAATACGCATACTTGAGCCTTATAAGCCCAGGCTCATTCTTGACGTTGCCACAGGCACGGGCGATTTTGCTATCCAGGCGCTGGCTCTTAATCCGGAGAAGGTCTTTGGAATTGATATTTCGGAGGGTATGCTCCGTAAAGGACGGGCTAAGCTGATAAACAGGAACCTCACCGGGAAAGTAGAGCTGTTGGCCGGAGATTCCGAAAATATCCCGTTTGAAGAAAATAAATTTGATGCCGTGACCGTTGCTTTTGGTGTGAGGAACTTTGAAGATCCGGAAAAAGGACTGCGCGAAATATATCGCGTTTTGCAGCCCGGTGGTCATCTCGTTGTACTTGAATTTTCCAGCCCGCGGCATTTCCCCTTCAGGCAGGTCTATAACTTTTATTTCAGGTCTGTTTTGCCTAAAATAGGCCGGATGATTTCAAAGGATCGCGCTGCCTATACGTACTTGCCTGAATCGGTTAAGGCTTTTCCGGATGGCGGGGATTTCACAGGTATTCTCCGGAATGTTGGATTTAAGAAAACCACATGCAAATCACTGACCTTTGGAGTAAGCTCTGTTTATACCGGACAAAAGTAGTATGGATCGTGATGCTGACTGTGCTGGGTGTACTGGCGTCGGCGACGTCATACGGTCAGTCCAAGCGCTGGGTCCGTAAGAATAATCCGAACTACGACGAACGAAAATTTTCATATGGCTTCCTGATCGGCCTTCATTCATCGGCACTTCAGCTGGAGTATTCCGATAAGTTTGTCACCCAGGATTTTGATACCGTATATGCCGTTCAACCCGAATGGTCGGCCGGGTTCTCGTTGGGTTTCATCGTAAACTACAGGGCAACGGAATTTCTGGATCTGCGCCTCACCCCGAAGGTTGCCTTCTACGAACACAAGCTCAAGTATGTCTTTACCAATGCGGGACCCCTGGATCACCTCATCGAAACGACTATGGTGGAAGTCCCGATCCTGGCCAAGTATAAGTCAGTGCGCCGGGGCAATGTAAGAATGTACATGGTGGGTGGCATTGCGCCCGGCATTGAGGCTTCGGGTAAAAAAGACCTGGAATCCGGAACGAGCAGGTTGGAGCTGGAACGCTTTAATGTAAGCCTTGAAGCCGGTTTTGGTTTTGATCTTTATTATCCCCTCTTTAAATTCTCTCCCGAGATACGGTTTTCAAAAGGTCTTCCCGATATGCTTGGAAATCGCACCAATGTATTTGGACAGCCGCTGCGGCGGGTAACAATGAATACCGTCACGGTCTATCTTCTCTTTCAATAAAACCATATGGACAAACGAACAGCATTAATTACCGGTGCGACATCCGGGATCGGAGAGGCTACGGCGCGTCTCCTGGCCGTCAACAACTTTAACCTGATCCTTTGCGGAAGAAGAAAGGAACGGCTGTTAAATCTGCAGCGTGAACTGGCCGGCCAAACCGAGGTGGAAATCCTTTCTTTTGATGTTCGTGATCGCCGTGCTACGGAGATGTCGCTCTCCTCCCTTGCGGAGAAGTGGAAGGCAATAGATGTCCTGATCAACAATGCGGGCAATGCACACGGAATGGACCCGATCCAGTCGGGAAATGTGGACGATTGGGATGCCATGATGGACATCAACGTAAAGGGCCTGCTTTATGTATCACGCGCCGTTCTTCCCGGGATGGAAGCAAGAAAACGCGGGCACGTAATAAACATAGGCTCGATTGCCGGAAAGGAAGTCTATCCCCGGGGTGCCGTCTATTGCGCCAGCAAGTCTGCCGTGGATGTCATCACCCAGGGCATGCGAATGGACTTGAACGATGCCGGAATAAAGGTCACTGTAATCAGCCCGGGAATGGTGGATACCGAATTCTCGCTGGTTCGTTTCAAGGGCGACACCGCGAAGGCGAGCACGGTATATCAGGGAATGCAGCCGCTAAAAGGAGAGGATATCGCCGAGCTCATCCGTTACATTCTACTTCTGCCCGACCATGTTGTTCTCACCGATGTAACCGTCCTGCCCCGCGCCCAGGCCAGCGCCACGATAGTGAAAAGGGGATAGGGTGTTGAGGGGACCCGGTGGTTTCGACAGGCTCAACTACCGGTGCCTGAGCTTGTCGAAGGCACCAACCCTACCTCTTGAAACCGAGTGCACTGCCGCCGCAATTTCCGGCGGATCCGTCGAAGGAGTACTGTATGTAGTAAATCCCGGTGGTGTTGCAGGGATAGGCGATGGCACTTATGAATTGCCCGTTTACTTTGCTGGTAGCCACTTTGTTTCGATTGGAATCAAACAAGCTGATGATGATGCCATCTGTACTTTGCCCGTCTGCACAAATATTGATCATGTATTGGGTGCCCTTGGTAAAGACATACGAGTATTCAACAAACTCTTTGGCCCCCTTTTCGATTTTGTAGCTTTTTAAGAAGTTAAATCCAGAGGCCAGCTTTGGAATGCATTGGTTGCTGTAAGCTTCTGCATTGCATTGACCGATTACTTCCAATATGCTAAGTATGAATAAGGACAAAACACAAAAGATAAACTTTTTCATATGGAACTTCTTATTAGCTTATAATCTTATTTCTGATCGAATCGGTAAGGTTTCTTATGTCGTTTATATCTTCTGGTGTAATGTCAATCGTGCTTGAGCTGTTATCCTTGATAACCATGACACCGTCGACCACCTCAAACGTTGATTCCTCATAAATGTAAGTAATTTTAACCTTGTCGAAAGCACGTTTGAGCCCGTCAAGATCCGCCAGCAAGGACGCCATATTGTCATCCTTATCCTTGTAGAACGACAGCAGCAACATGATGTTTTCAAGTATGATTTTCTGCCCGCCTATTGTTTCTTTCAGTTGCACGTTATCCGGACTATTTTGCGCGACGGCGCAGGTGATATGGAGGGCCTCAATCCATCCGCCGGTAAGGAAAAGAACACTGAGATTTGCGCGATCCTGCTCCTGCAGATAGGAATTGATTGAATTGAAATTCTGAGTGGTTATCAGCAATAACGAATCAAGATTCTGGCTATTGGCCGCAAGCCTGCCGATGGTCTCAACATCAAAAAACTGGCCGATGTTTAAACCGTCGGCCAGGGACTTTATGGCGGAAATGTACTTCAGGCCATCCTGATTTTGTTCATAGATATTGGTGTAGCCCAGATCGGCTCCATAGATACCCAGGTTAAGTGCCCTCTGGTAACTTGTATTGTATTTGGCCAGGTTATCGGGATCATTCAGGTATCCGGCGTTGTATTTCCTGCCGCTTTCCTTTAGCAGTACCGATATTTCCAGTGGACTGGGTATCCGCTGAAGGATATCTCCTATTACTTCCTCCGAGATGGTCGGTCCGGCGGCTTCCGCCGAATCGAGGCTCTCCATAAAGTCCTGTTCTTCAGACTTTTCTTCGGATGACCCGCAAGCACCTGAGAGAAGCAGTAATACGATCAGACTTGAAGATAATATTCTCATAATCTTAAAGTTAGTCTTCGCAAAATTAAAAATTAAGCATTCCTGGCCAAAAAGTTACTTGCCTGCTTTATTTTTTACAGACATACCAAACCGGCTAATGAAATCAATCCCCTTACGCAAACTTTCAAAGTAAAGTGTTATGTACAGCAGCACGGACATTATCCAGATGACAAGTATGTTAAAGTAGTAGGTGCTCACCTGCGATCCGAACAGGTTCTTAGTCGGCGCGAAGAAGTGCGACCGGTAGTCGAGCGGCCCCGAAGGTTTCGGGTCCAGGTATACGGGGTTGATCAGCCGGATCAGCGCTCCCTTAAACTCGGCAATTCGCTCCTTCTCTTTGACATTCTTGACAAGATCTGCCAGGCTTTCATTGTAGTAGGCATTCTTGTATTCATTCAGATCTATCGGATGATCTTTGTCGTGCTCATCATCGTACATCTTCTTTTCCCGGTATGCCATTGCTTTGTTGAAAGCATCCTGATAGAAGGTTTCGAAACCGGCAAAATACGCCTCCAGCTGACGGTCAATCTGAGGCGTGAAGTCGGCTGCCGTCCATGGTCTTGTGAGATCCAGTTCTTCGAGTCCCTTCCTGAAATATTTTTCATTCAGCAATGCCTGCCGGATAATGTGCAGGTCCTTATTCAGGATAAGTTTCAGCGAATCGCTTGACGTCGCGGCATTATCAGCGATGAATTTTCGTTTCGCATCCAGCTCTTTGACCAGGTAAGACGACTTGTAATCGGCCTGCGATTCAATCTTCTCGAGCTGGTAGTAATTCTTTTCAAACTTGTTGTTCGTGAAATTATACACGGCCATGGCTTCATAGGCCCACCGTGACGCCATCAGATCGGCGACAACCGGAACCTTCCCCCTGGTACTGATAAGGTGATGGAGCTTGTCAAAGTTGAACAGCAGCCCACTCAGGATCATCTGTGGAATCAGCAAAAGGGGTATCATCACGTATACCGTTACCGCGGAATTGAAGGCGGATGATATATTGAGGCCCAGTACATTCGCAAAACAGGAAGTGGTGAACAGCACAATCCAAAACGGAATCAGCATGGACCATTCGATTTCCAGGATAATGTTGCCGACCAATGCAAAAGAGAGTGTCTGTACTGCAGAAAGCACAAAGAGGATAGCGAGTTTTGACAGCAGGTAACTGTTCCAGCTCAAATTCAGGAATGATTCCCTCCTGAGGATCTTGCGGTCGCGGATGATCTCTTCGGCGCTGACTGTCAATCCCATGAACAGCGCGACAATAATGCTCATCAGCAAAAAAGCAGGAAAATTGTCATTGAACCGGAACGAATATCCCGCACCGCCCGGAGCACTCCGGTATTTGGTAATGATCGCAAGGATGAACGCCAGGAGCGGGGCTTCGAGAAGATTGATAAGCAGGTATTGCTTATTGCTGATCTTCGATAAGGTATCCCGGATGGTGAAGATTGCTGTTTGCCTGACCGGATTGGGAATATTGAGGGAGCGCGGCGGCTCTTCCTTTACGTCCTCCACCCGGGGCAGTCTGAAACGTTCATTATACCACTCGTGCCATTGGGTGGGTGTGATTTTTCGCTTGGGAGTCGGCTGCCCGTATTCGTCAACGACCTTTGCTTCGATGATGCTGAAGATCTGCTCCGGATTGACATTACCACAGGTTTCGCATTGCCCGCGGTTGGCATCCACCTGGAGCGTGGATTTCTTGAAATAGGCCACCGCTTCCACCGGCGGTCCGTAGTATGCCGGATAGCCGCCCGTATCCATGATGATCATTTTGTCGAACATCTTGTAGATGTCCGACGAAGGCTGGTGTATGACAACAAAGATCAGTTTTCCCTTTAACGAGAGCTCTTTAAGCAGGTCGACCACATTCTCTGAATCGCGCGACGACAGCCCCGAAGTGGGCTCATCAAGAAAGAGGATAGCCGGTTCGCGGATCAGCTCAAGGGCGATGTTCAGCCGCTTTCGCTGCCCGCCGCTTATCGTCTT
>DATBVZ010000285.1:0-13242 GCA_036515095.1 Cyclobacteriaceae bacterium
GCTGTCGTGCTACTGACCTGCGTGGTATTTTTTACCTATGAATACTTTACTTACCGGCAGACTACAGTGAGAGAGTTGTCTACACTGGGTGCGATCATTGCCGCAAACAGTACCGCCGCACTGGCTTTTGATGATCCGGGCGATGCCGGTGAAATTCTTTCGGCATTGCGGGCGGAACCGCAAATAGTTGCCGCTTACCTTTACGACAAAGAGGGTAAGATATTCTCCCGATACACCCGGGGTGCACAAAAAGACTCGATCCCTTTCAGGGAAAATGTCACGGGTTATGATTTTGCCGGCCGCTATCTTGAAGGATACCAGCCGGTGATACAGGGAAATGTCCACCTGGGGACGTTATACCTCCGGTCAAGCATGGATGAGATGCGGCAAAGGTCCAAGCTCTATTTTCTCCTTGCGGCGTTTGTGGCTGTGGTATCCTTTCTTCTGGCCTATTTCCTGTCATCGAAACTTCAGCAAAGCGTATCGCGGCCTATTCTGTCACTGGCTAAGACGGCCGGAACGGTTTCTGAAAAGAAGGATTATTCGGTTCGCGCCGATAAGCTCAGCAATGACGAAATCGGTTCGCTGACGGATGCTTTTAACAACATGCTGGCCGAGATCCAGCAGCAAACCCACGCGCTTAACGGGCATCGGCTTAAGTTGGAGAATATTGTGCAGGGCATGGGCGATGCCTATGCAAGCCTCGATTCCCGGTGGCGGTATACGTATGTCAACGACAAGGCGCTCCGGCTGATGGACATGAAGAAAGAACAGCTCATCGGAAAGACAATATGGGAGGTTTTCCCGGATATCCGCGGTACGATCTTTGAAGCATCCTATCAAAAGACAATGAAGGAACGCACTCCTGCTTCCTTTGAGACTTTTTACGCTTCTTACGATATGTGGCTGGAAGTGCGGGTTTACCCGGACGAGGAGGGCATTGCCATTTTTTATACAGACATAAGCAAATACAAAAAAGTGGAAGAAGAGATTGTCTCGTTCAATCAAAAGCTGGAGTTGATGGTGGCGGAGCGCACCAGGGAGCTGGAGGTCGCGAACAGGGAACTTGAATCGTTCTCTTATTCGGTATCCCATGACCTTCGTGCGCCCCTGCGTTCGGTGCATGGTTATATGAACATTTTTTCGGAAGAGTATGCTGCCGGTCTGGATGATGAGGCGAGACGACTGATGAAGATCATCCTGGATAACGCCAAGAAGATGGGGCAACTCATCGATGACCTCCTTGCCTTTTCCCGGTTAGGCAGAAAAGAGCTGGTGAAAACCGACATTTCCATGACCGACCTTGTTCACGGTGTCTGGGAGGAGCAGAAAAGAGGAGAAGAGCATCGTGTGATAGACTTCAGCCTGAGTCCGTTGCCCAGGGCTTTTGCCGATAGCGTAACCATGCGCCATGTCTGGAGTAACCTGATATCGAATGCGCTCAAGTACACGCGGAACAGGCAGGGTACAGCCATTGAGATCGGATGCGTGCAAAAGGACGAACGAAACGTGTACTATATCAAAGACAACGGTTCCGGATTCGACATGCGCTATTATAATAAACTTTTTGGCGTGTTTCAACGGCTGCACTCACAGGAAGAATTTGAAGGGACCGGCGTAGGGCTCGCGATTGTCCAACGCGTTATTTACCGCCACGGCGGTGAGATCTGGGCAGAAGCCAGGGCCGACAAAGGCGCGACATTCTTTTTCACGTTGCCGGAACGGTAATGCGTTTATGTACGTGTGATGATGTGTCCGCCTTTGTCGCAGACAGGTGGTGAGTTGAGGTATTGCTGGTTATTGCTTCAGGATCAGTTCTCCCATTGTCATAAAGCCTTCTGGCTTGACTGAACAGGGTTAAGGAGTTCCGGTTGGCTAGCCTTGCCACTTCACTTATCAGCCATGCCCGTCTAAGGGTTTACCCCTATTTTTTCAAAATCAGGATTTCTGGCAAGTTTCTCAACGCGGGGTTGTCAAACTTTACCCGTGAGATCAACCATTTAAGATATTGGGAACCTGGGGAAAGTCGGGGGTAAATAGTGTTATGGCTGCGCAGGAGGTGTCACGTGAGTTTGGGGGGTATTCGATTCTGGTGAATCGGATGACAAAGTTGATCGATGCGCTGGAGCCACATCAGCGGGATTATCATGTGGTCTTGCAGGTAGACATTTACTGGTACATTCAAAAACGCAAGGAAGTGGAAGTACTGGTCAACCGGTTGACCGGCAGTCACTGTGACAAACTGGAGCATTACCTGCACTCGATTTGCGGAGAGATCACCCGAAGGATTGACCGCGATGAACGGTTTGCCAATGAACACCTCCGGATCCCTATCAACCGTATGTCTCCAAAGGATGATAATTATGGCAGGGCACACGAACGCAGGGCAAAGTAGGAATCTCCAAACGCGGATCATAAATAACGGGATACTCGCCCTCGTATTTCTTCTCATCTACTTTATGATGTTCCTGCGGATGATTCGTTCGGGTTTGCTGATCTTGCACCAATGCGTCTTTCGTCGCCGGTAACTAGAAAATCCGGGGCCGTATCCACGGGTGAAATCAGGTACGGAAATAGTACTGCGCCGGCCTTCTTAATACACCCTTCGGATGATGCTGCTATCGGGCAGGGACCAGCCAGCTCATTTTTTTATCGCGTATGGGTACCGGATTAGTCCGATTGCTTGATCGGGTGGAGGGTCTGTCCGGGTCCCGGCAAAACGGGTGTCGCCGGAAGGTCAGGCACATGCGCAAAAAAGGAAATGCCATTCGTCTTTGTTTTCGGCAACGAGGGGGTCTGAATAGGAAACCCTCGCACATGCTACGGGTAAACGTACATGCTACTCATTCTCAGCGGTTTCCTGTGTAAGATAATGACTGTTTCTATTTGATTGTTTTGTATAATTCTTTAATTTGAAATGGCCAATATTAAATTTGCTTTGTCTGACGGATCTGTGGAGTGTCACTTCGCGTCAGGTAGCCTGGTAATCGATGATCACGTTGGTGTTGCATATGAAGTTATAAATTAGCTAAACCTATCCGATTTTGGTGGCGTATGGAGAGGGAACTTAAAATACTGATGCTGGAGGATGTGGAAGAAGACTCGGGGTTAATAAAATGGTCACTGCAAAAGGGTGGCCTGCATTTTGATAGTCAGCGGGTCGATAATCGTGAGGCATTTATTGCCGCCCTTCGTAATTACCAGCCGGATGTGGTTCTGTCTGACCATTCGTTGCCTCAGTTTAACTCGATGGAGGCGCTGCGAATATGCAGGTGGGTAGATCTTCGCGCGCCGTTTATCCTGGTTACCGGAACAGTCTCCGAAGAATTTGCCGTTGCATGCCTGAAACAGGGCGCAGACGATTATGTTTTGAAATCCAACCTTACGCGATTGCCATCGTCCATCCAGAATGCATTGCTGCAGCGTGAACTGAAAGCGAAACAAAAGGCCACCGAACTGGAGCTGCGGTTGCAGAACGAAGAGCTGGTCAAGATCAACAACGAACTGGACAACTTCGTTTACAGCGTTTCGCATAATTTGAGGGCGCCGCTTTCTACGGTAATGGGTTTGTTGAACCTGGCAAACCAGGAGTCGCTCGAGCGGTCTGAATGGCGCTCCTTTGTGGATATGATGACCACCAGTATTTCCAAACTTGACGATACCCTTAAGGAGATATTGGAATACTCCCGGAATGCCCGCAACGAGGTAGCCTGCGAAGAGATTGATTTTAACAGGATAGCGGAGATTTCCTTTGAACGACTCCGGTATATCGATGGTTACGACCGGGTTGAAAGATCGGTGGTCGTGAATAGCGGAGAACCTTTTTTTTCGGACGCCTACCGGATTCATGTTATCATGAACAACCTTATTTCCAATGCGATCAGATACCGCGACGAGCACAAGGAGCGAAACACAATCTCGATCAGTGTGACAACAGGAAAGGAAGGCGTCCAAATTACCGTTGAGGACAATGGTATAGGCATACTTGGTGAACTGAAGGACAAGGTATTCAATATGTTTTTCCGGGGATCCGTAAGGAGCGAGGGCGCGGGGCTGGGTTTATACATCGTCCGTGAAATGGTTTCAAAACTAAGAGGAACGATCGTGCTTGACTCGGAACCGGGTACCGGTACGTCGGTGACAGTTGACCTGCCTAACCTTGCCTCGCGTGTAGTGCAGCACGCTTACGTGACCTGAACACCTGAATGTTAATTACCGTCACCCAGTCAAAAATATGACGCAATGTGATTAGCGCCGAAACTATTCTGAATCACCTGAAGGAGCCTATATTCCTGGTGGACAAGGAGGCACGGATCCTGTTTTATAACAAGGCCTCAAACCGGCTCCGGACTCTGGCACGAAAGCCGATAGAAACAGGTGTTTCTGTTTTGGACCTTGTTTCAGCGGATCGCCAGGATATCGTCAGAATGCTCTTGCAGCAAACCTTTCAACACCATATAACGGAGACGGTAGAGGCGGAGTACGCGGATCTGGATGGCCGTCCCCATTATTTTGAAGTCACCTACTCCCCACTCCCGTATAAGGATGACATGCACGCCTGCATCGAGGTGCGTGACATAACGCCACAAAAGACGTTCGAAAGAAAATCGGTCCGGCTGCTGCGGGATTACCAGAATGTGCTGGAAAATGCCAATGCCCTGATCTTTTCTGTTGATAGCCGTGAATACATTACGGACTGGAACAAAGAGTGTACGAGAATTACGCATTTTGAAAAAAATGAAATTCTGGCACAACGAGTTGCTAAACTCGCAGACGAAAAAAACAGGGAATCGATGGCAATCCTGATGGCGAAGGTATTATCGGGAATGCCTGTCAACAATTACGAGCTTGTAATCAGCGACAAGGAGCAAGACCAGCTTACCCTGCTGGTAAACGTCACACCCAAATTCAATGATAAAAATGACGTTGTCGGCGCCCTGTTCGTAGGACAGGATATTACGGAATTGTCTACCTATCGTTTCTCGCTCGAACAGCAGGTACTGGACAGGACCGAAAAGCTAAAGGAAGCCCTTGAGAAAGAACGCGAGCTGGTAGCCCTCAAGGACCGCTTTGTTTCTATGGCATCCCATGAACTGAGAACACCACTCTCATCAATTGAGCACAGCGTACGCCACATACGTTCGACCTGTTCCCTGCCCCATGACGAATTCGGTGCGCTGGATAAGATAGAATTCCAGGTGGGCCTGATGAGGAATCTTCTGGAGGATATTCTGACACTGGAGAAGGGGAATGTGCAAAAACTGAAGGCGAGTTATCAGTCGTTTGATCTCATTCACTTCCTGGATGAACTTGCGGAAGAGGTATTGATCAGCCGCCAGCATTCCCACCGGATCGAGAAGAGGCTTTCGCATCCTTCTATTGGCATGGTTTGTGATAATAAGCTGCTGCGCAATATTTTCATAAACCTGCTGAGTAACGCGATGAAGTTCTCTCCTGATAGCGATAAGGGGCTGCTCTTCATCACCAGGAATGACGACGAAACAGTTGATGTAGTAGTGCAGGACGACGGCATCGGCATACCGGAAGCCGATCTCAAGCGGATCTTTGACCCGTTCACTCGGGGTTCCAATGCCGGCAGTATCACTGGCACCGGCCTCGGATTGTCCATCGTGAAGCGCGCGGTTGAAACATTGCAGGGAAAACTCCTGTTCGAGAGCACGGTCGGAAAAGGTACAAAAGTAACGGTGCAGCTGGCGTGTTCACCCGATTCTGTCTAAATGAAAGTCAACGTACTTATTGTAGATGATCATACGATCCTGCGCGAGGGAATGAGTTCGCTCCTCAGTGGTCTGGAGGATATCACCGTTGTTGGCAGTATGTCAAGCGGGGAGGAGGCGGTAAACAGCTTCGCAGACTATGATCCGCACGTAATACTAATGGATATTGTCATGGGAGGTATGAATGGGCTGGAGGCCACACGGTGGATCAAGGAACAGAACGCAAAAGTAAAGGTTATTATCATTTCCTCCGAGATAAACAGGGAGTACGTAACCAATGGAATCAAGTGCGGCATAGATGGGTACTTGCATAAGGATTCCACCCGTGAGACTGTGGTCAAAGCTATACGCGAAGTATCCCAGGGAACTAAATTTTTTGATGAGGCTATTACCAGCCTTATCTTCGAAGACTTCTATTCACGGGAGAAGGTTGGTCAAAAGCGGACCAGGAAAACAAATACAGGACTTACCAAACGAGAATACGAGATCATTGAACAGGTAGCTTCCGGCAAAAGCAATCAGGAAGTAGCCGATAAGCTTTTCGTTAGTATTAAGACAATCGAGACACACAAAAAGAACATTTTGGATAAGCTCGGCCTGAAGAACAGCGTTCAGCTCGTCCGGTATGCCATACAAAACAACCTTATATCCCTTGACGAGCCCTGATCCGTGGGTAATGAGCGAATGGGAAGATTAAAGCGTGACTTGCCCTGTCCCAATCGCCATTTTCTCCACGAAATCGCTGGTTTCGGATAGTCTCTAGGGGTATACCCGGATTTTTCAAATTCAGGATTTTCAGGTACGGATTTCATTCTGGCGTAACGCAACTTTGTCTTGTAAATGATAAAGTTATGTACACGGATCGAATTGCATTCAACCTTTTAAAGGGCGTTGTTCTGCTCCTGTTGTTTATCACACTGAGTCTTTATTCATTGCTTTCCCGCGCACAGACTACGGTCTCTCCGGAAGCCAAGACGGATACGATCCTGGAAGAAACCTACAGCGGCACCAAATTCAGGGGTGCCAGCGTATCGTTCCTCATGCGGGCGTTTACTCTCAAGAGCAATATCGCAGCGCTGGACGGGCTAATTGTGGTGCAGGAAGGTGGCCAAGCAGGCTTTTTTTTCGGTAATCGCGAACTGCGCGGACGGTTCGGTCTGCTGGGATTCCTGTATTCCTCCATGCGCGTACCCCGTACGATCAACGTTTTTGAATGCGAAGGTGCGCTCAATTACTATCCGCTGAATGCAACCGGCAAACGATACACCGTAGAGCCCTACCTGGTTGGCGGGTTAGTGTTTGACAACATCAGATTCCGTGGACACTATTTAACGAACGGCGAAGGCCGGAGAAATACAAGCATTCCTGAACCGTACCTCGGGGCAATCCGAAAACTGGACGCCACGCTGGGCGCCGGTATAGAAATAGGCCTGGTGAATGCCTGGCAGTTCGTTCATTTATTTTCCGAGATGAAATACGGCGCCAAACTCTTCCAGACTGCAAGCAACCGTGTTTTTGAAAACACGACGGTGAGCGACCAGTTGCTGGTCAGTGTAGGGTTTCGCTTTGGTTCACTTCGTTAGACCCCTTTTTTGCATTGATCATGAAAGCACATTTTTTGCTCCTGTCGTTTCTTTTGTTTGGTTTGATAGCTAAGGGACAAGGTGTGGTCGTGCAGGGGCAGTCCGAATGTACCGTAGCCGGCAGTCAGCACGGCGCCACAATTCAGTTTGAATCCAGAACCTTATGGGGACTGGGTATTTTTTATCAGGCTGAACTTGGAAATGGACATGAAACGTATATTCCGAAGGATACGTTCCTCGGTATGCTTGTCCAGGCGCCGCTGGCTACTGCCAAACGTATTTCCTTTTTTGCAATGCTGCGGGCAGGCTTTGTCAATGAAAACTTTGTCGTACTTGTTCCGGGTCTCGAAACCCGGGTACACATCAGTCCAAGATTTGGGACGGCATTTGGTATGAGCATGCGAATGGGATATGCTGCGGTATCGGGAAAGCTATTTGTTAAGGTGTTCTGAATGTCAGATATGAAGCCATTGATAACGATATTCTTTGCGTTGATGATCCTCCCGGGATGCGAGCCCGCGCCGGAAGACTTGCTGGTGAACCACTTTGTCATCGAAGAAGGAGAGCACTATGCCTCACCCCGGCTTGCGGAGACGCTTCAATCCAGCAGGCTCATTTTTGAGGCCACGTTTGACGCTACCTCCTGGTATGTATTTGAGGACAGGGGCTTTCAGGACTCGAAGAATAAACTCCTGGGCTTTTCTGACTGTAATTCAACACACCATGAAAACAGCGCCCGTTTTGCATGGCAGTGGTACAACAACAGGCTGGAGATATATGCGTATTGCTATGTGAATGGTGAACGGTTGGAGAAATTCGTTGGAACGGTTGAGCAGTACGAGACTAACCGGTATGAAATTGAAGTCAGGAGGGATCAGTATGTATTCAGACTCGGTAAAGAAAGGCAGGTCGTAATGCCCCGGGGAAATACCTGCGACAAAGGATTGTACTATATGTTGTGGCCCTATTTCGGGGGTACCCTGCCGGCGCCGCACGATGTTCATATTGCAATATCCATAAAACGATAAGCGTGGGAGCGGAACAGGAGATGAGAATTATGGTTGTGGGAAAGGGATCGGTGTGTGTTAACATGATGAGATCGATAAGGAAGGCAAGTGTGGAGGATCAGGTGCTGATGATATCTTCCGGTGAAGAGGCGGTTAGCACATATCGCATCCTGGAACCCGACCTCATCTTCATGGATGTTATACAGGTTGGAATGACCGGTATTGAGTCGGCGCGTTCCATAAGGGAACAGAACAGGAATATTAAGATTGTATTGGTTTCGGAATATTTCAATAAGGAATTTCTCATGGCCGCCAGAAGGATGGACCTGAATGGGTATTTGGTGAGAACGACTGATTCGTCTTTGTTGCGGCAGGTGGTAAAAGATGTTGAGGTGGGGAAATTCTATCTTTTTATGAGTTGACAGGTGAACCGGAGCCGCATGCGTGTTAATACCCTCCGGTGAAGTTGGATGTGCGGTTTGACTGAGATGCAGAACGATCCGTGAAGTGGAATTCAGTCAAACAGGAAAGGAGGGTATTGCACCATGTTTATTTTTGGCCCCGGGCCAATTCAACAAAGCGGCACAAGGCATTGGCCCACCGCATCTGATCAATAAGCCGGCACTCCGGCTCCAGCAGCCTCGGGGAGGCAACCAGTATACAGATGCACCGGGCACGGCTGGTCGCGACGTTAAGGCGGTTAGGGCTGAAAAGAAAGCTCATACCCCGCGGCGCATCTTCGGTGGAGGAACTGGTCATGGAATAGATCACCACAGGCGCTTCCTGTCCCTGAAATTTGTCTACGGTCCCGATTTCAATTCCCGGAAGTTGTTC
The DNA here is from genome assembly GCA_036515095.1 of Cyclobacteriaceae bacterium. GTDB lineage: Bacteria > Bacteroidota > Bacteroidia > Cytophagales > Cyclobacteriaceae > ZC4RG29. The sequence continues at coordinate 9,163 of DATBVZ010000285.1, forward strand.
CCGGAGCGCACTGACCTGTGCGTTGAAAGGAGCCACGATCAGAATGTCGCTCTTTTGCAGGGATTTTGTCTGACCTTCCGCATTGGTCCATTGACCGGTTCCCAGCAATCGCCCAACTATTCCGTCGATTACTGCAATCTCTTCCGGCGACTTGCTCTGATTTCCTTTGTGAACTACCGGTACATAAAACAGACCGGCACCGTCGAACCCGGTGTAGCCGCCGATGACCTGGCGCTCCAGTCCCGGAAGCGGTTCCAGGCGGCCCTCGTAAAAAATTTCTGAAGTGAACCGGCAAATGGAAGGATGCAGCCTTCTGGTCACAGCCAGGAACAACCCCTTCCCCCCCGGCATCGTTGGATGACCGTCAAGCAAATAGGTCAGCGCAGCCACATCGCTCCCCTCCGGGTGGGAGCCGCGCTGCGGTTGTTCCAGTTGTTGAGGATCCCCCAACAGGATGATATTCCTGGCAGCCCGGGAAGCAGCAAGTACATGTGAGAGGGACATTTGGCCTGCCTCGTCGACGAAGAGATAATCCAGAACCCCGGCTGAATCCTTCTCCGACCATAACCAGGCAGTTCCGCACACCACCTTTCCTGCATTCAATGCTGCCCGGGCTTCATCTGATTTCTTCACTTCGATTATCCCCGCAGGAAGATTATCGCTTTGGTCAGATACCTTGTGCACGAATTGAACGCTGGTATTACGTTCGCTGCCCTGCCTGATTGTCGCTTCTGCAAGATTCCGGATAACCTTGTGGCTAACGGCAGTCAGGCCGATCTTCTTTCCCTTTTGAAGGAGCTCGATGATCATGCGAGCACCGGTATGGGTCTTGCCGGAACCCGGCGGTCCCTGTATAGCCAGGACACTCTGGTCAAGGTGTGAAGCCAGCCGTATCGCCCCGTCCACCGCGGATTCGTCAGGCGCCAGATAAGCCCCATCGGAACCATCGGCCAGCAAAGGATTTCTCCGCATGAGTAAATCTTTTGCCGCACGGCGGGACCACGCGTGATTCAGGCCTTCGTCAATAATCGCGTTGGCCAGATCCATCAAGGAGTCCGGGAGCGAACCCGGGTCTACCCGCTCCGATACGTGTACGGCGCGGGGATGCACATCCAGAGCGTTCCCCGATTTTTTGATATCAATGGTATGATCCTGCGCGGATATTGCCCTTACCGTACCTATCTTGACTCCATTGACTTCGATCAGGTCGTCACCTTCGTCAATGCTTAGCTCTTGCGGTGGATAACGGTAACGGTGGGTGGGATTTCTTTCCTTTCCCTCCCTGGGGAGCACCATCGCAAATTCCAGACCCGTAACAGCCTTTCGTTCATCCAGAAGTTCTTCATGTTCGAGTTCGTGCACGCGGAAGAATTCCCACCAGGCGCTACGGTCTTCCCTCCGGAAGTAATCGATCAGGTGCGACAGCAGCCAGTGTGCCTGATGGTCATCATTCCATAATGACCGGTCTTCCGGCAGGCTGCGCGTAAGCGACTCAAATATGGCCTGCGACCGGATGTCGAGGTTTTGCACTTCTTCGCTTGCTTCACCGGTTTTGACCTCCGGCCTGACATATTCCTTCCCGGATTGAACAAGTTTTTCACGGAGGTCCTCAAGCCACCGGTGAAGTGCTTCAGTTGCCAGGCAATCATCTTCATTGTATTCTTCGATAATTCTGACAGTTTCCTGAGGCACCGCGCTGAAGTTGTTAAGCTCCAGCGCAATTTCCGTGGATTTTCTGGCGCTGCTGGCGTCACGCAGGGCTACCTTGCGCGCGTATGCCGTTAACTTTTCAAGTTCTTTCAATGAGTAGGTTTCAACACTTGCCAGCAACGACTCCTTAAATACGGCGTGTAAATCGATGAACCTTTCTCCGCGGAGCAGATTGTCAACCTCTGTTTCGAACACGGCATGCACGCGCGCAAGCCGCTTGACGGCAGCCGGTTCGTACGGCGCAAAGTGATAGATGTACATTCGTGAATTCCGCTTCCACCGGTCGATTATAAATTGCATGAATTCGTGAAAAGCCCGTTTCTCTTCCGACCGGCTTGTTGCCCATGACCTCCTGTAGCTAAGCTTGCCTTGCTCTCTGAAGGCATAACCAAATACATATTCAAGACCTCCGTCCTGGTAGAAGGGATCGCCCTCGAGATCGAAATAAACATCGCCTTCGTCAGGCAGGGGCAGGCGGTTCAATCCGCGGCCGGTCTCGGATGGAAGGAGGTCGTAAAGCAGCCTGTTCCGGAAGCGGCCTTCCAGTTGAATTTTTGCCTGCTGTTGTTTCCGGATAAATGTTTCACGGTTGCCTCGTGCGGGTTTTTGGAGCGTTGCCTTGGCAAATTGTTCGAGGGTTTGAATGCTTTGGCTCTGGAGTTCGACGATGTGGAGGGAACGGATTCCGGCAACGAGTGAGAGGTGATCGTCCTCGTGCCGTTTCCTGTCGCATACCTGCCACCAGCGACAAATATTGCAATGTTCCACGGGATCCGGATAGGTGGAAGTTTCCGCTCCGGCCGTAACGGCTTCGAAATTCTTTTTTGCCTGCCGGTAGTATGCGCGAAATTCTGCGTAACGGTATTCCTCTTTTGGAAAGCCGTCACCCGGCTTCACCACAACCATTTTTTCCGGATCGCTTTCCTGGATGAGCGACAACAGGTCGGTGTATAGGCAGAGCTGAAGAATTGTCGCCGCCCTGGTATCCTGGGCGAGCTTGGTATCCTGTACTTCGTACGACCATTGGCCAAACCTGCTCTGACCACGAACCTTCATCAGGATATCTGCAAAACCGATCCAGTTTTCGTGGTCCAGTCTCGCCTGGACGATCACATCCGAACCCTGCTGCATAGCGGTGACCGTTGCCTCCTGAGACTGTCCGTAGAGGTTGCTTACAGTCAGGCCATTGCTTTCCAGGTATTTTACGTAGGCAGATTCGTGTTCATGACCTCTTAGAATCAGGACATCCAACGAAGGATCGTGCCAGTCCGGTTTTTTTATCTTGCCGGATGCCACCAGGCGATTGAGTTGGGTCAGGTGCCCGCAACTCAGGTGGTTCGAAAGGTCAGTGGCTGAAAGTCGGAATTGGCCGTTCTCCTGCTTCATTCAGCAAAGTAAAAAATCACGATGGACAATTACTGTCCCTGGTCGCGAATAATACCATTTGGGGAACGTATTGCCACAACACCTCCATTGAAATGACCAGGAGCTTCATTTGCGGTACTTATGTGCCTGCCAGCCAATGCATACGCGAGGCAGGCAGGCACAAAATCTCACCAAACCGATGTTCGCCTCCGAGGTCACTCCATCCCTTGCGTCGCCGGGCTCAGAAAGTGCTGAATACTTCTGTATCAACTTCAATCTGATTGTCTACGGACACGATCCCGGGGAATCCCCACGCAACGTTTTCAGCCTCCCTTTTTTCGGCCCATGAGCGCACTTTTCCACGAATTGTCACCTTATTCCCGGAGACATCAACCTTGACATTCGATGAATCAATGGTTGCACTTCGATGGAAGGCCGCGGCAACCTTGTTCTTGATTTCTTTTGCATCAACTGTTGTGGATCTTATGGTTATCCTGTTTGTTACTCCGCGGACCCCTACCAGGTCCTGTACAGCAAGTTCGGCCGCCTTCTTCTGGTAGTCCCACTCAACGACTCCGTCCAGGTAGATCCAGCCGTCATCCACTTTGATTTCAACAAGGTCTTCGTTAAGCGCAGTGTGCCATTTCAGGGCATTCTTTACTGCTTCTGAAATTTCGATATCACCTGGTGCTCCGGCACCTTTCAGCCTCACCTCAAGATCCACAGCCACCACCTTCACGCCCATTACGCGCTGAGCGGCACGTTCGGCAGCAAGCTTCTTGTTGTACATATCGACCAGGCCCGATAGTGTTACTACACCTTCTTTTGCGGTTACCCCGATTTCCGAGGCGATGTTGCTCAACAGAGGATCGCTCTTGATTTCCTCCATGACATCTTTCTGGAGTTCTTCATTTGTTTTCATAAAATTCCCAATTAAATTTTTGTCACTGGTTGATTCCGTTATTTTCTTCTCGTATCGCATACTAATGATCGGTTGATCTTCAT
>DATBVZ010000286.1:0-2937 GCA_036515095.1 Cyclobacteriaceae bacterium
CTTCTCCAACGAAGCAAATGAGCGGCTGTCTTGCGAACACGACGGTGAAGATATCGAGATCGGTTTTAATGCCAGGTTCCTTATTGAAATGCTGTCCAATATCGACTCTGACAAGATCCAGCTGACGATGTCCGCGCCGAACAAGGCGGGCGTTATTCTGCCCGCTGAAAAGGATCAGGGCGAAGATATCCTTATGCTGGTAATGCCGGTTATGCTGAATCAGTACGCCTGAGTTGGTAAGCGGTAAAATGGTAATCGGTAAGTGGTGGGTGGTAACTGGTAAGCAGTGTTCGGTAGCCAGTACATAAACACATAAACACCTAAACACATTAAAGCGCTCCTCGTTTTCCCAGCTCGATTGCTTCGATGTTGCCAATAGCGCCCTGGTTGATATCAAACCGTAGGAGTGTTTTCATGTAATGGAATCCCTGGTTACCCGCTGCGCCCGGATTGAGATAGAGCAGGTTATTTTTGTCCTTCATGACACGGAGAATGTGGGAATGCCCGCAAACCAGGATATCGGGATTGCGGGTGGTTAAAATTTTTCTGATTCGCGATGTGTACCTGGGGGGAACGCCGGCGATATGCGTCATCCATACCCGCATCCCGCCGCAATCAAACCAGAGGTCTTCCGGGTAACGCACGCGGAGGGCACGGTCATCAATATTACCATAGACTGCCTTCAGGGGCTTGAATTTCTCCAGCGAATCCGCCAGTTCGGAGCCGCCCAGATCGCCGGCATGCCACAATTCATCGCACGACGAAAAATAGTCGAAGATCTTTGGGTCGAGGTACCCGTGCGTGTCGGAAAGAAGCCCTATTTTCACGGCGCGCTAATAATAAGCACAATTGCTGATCCAATACGAATTTGAAGCCGACTTATATACGTTCATACAGCCTGTAACATCTCAACCAACTCCTCAATCGAATGGAAAAAATAGGAATTTTCGGATCAGGACAGGTCGCCAGGACCCTGGGAACCGGTTTTGTCCGGCACGGATATGCGGTCATGCTGGGGTCCCGCGACACTGCCAAATTGGTCGACTGGCGTGCGAAAGCCGGCGAAAATGCAAACGTTGGAAGCTTCGAAGACGCCGCTGCCTTCGGTGACTGTATCGTACTTGCCGTCAAAGGCACCGCCGCTGAAGGCCTGGTGAAAGCAACTTCCCGTGCACTCAAAGACAAGGTTGTTATTGATACAACCAATCCAATAGCCGATGTTCCACCGGACCACAACGTGATTCGTTTTTTTACATCGCCGGACGAATCGCTTATGGAAAGGCTGCAGGATATTGCCCCGGACGCCCGGTTCGTCAAGGCATTCAACAGCGTCGGAAATTTACTCATGGTTGATCCCTCATTTCCGGGAACAAAACCAACGATGTTCATTTGCGGAAATGACGCGTCTGCCAGGAGCAAAGTGGGCGGAATTCTTGCCGAATTCGGCTGGGATGTCGAAGACATGGGAACAGCCCATGCGGCGCGCACCATCGAAAATCTATGCATCCTTTGGTGCATACCGGGATTCATGAATAATTCATGGACCCACGCGTTTAAGCTGCTCAAGAGATAGCCTTTGCGGTACGCGGCAACCCGTGCCGCTTTTTCCGCAGTGCCCAAAGCGTTGGCTATTTATCATGGATGTAATAATTGGACCCGGATTGATGAAAATCCGGGGTTATTGCCCGGGATCATTCGCTATTTTTGATGATTTCATCCGGACAATGCGATTCGTCTCTCCGTTGGTAATTCTCTGTGTTGTCATCTTCAATGCGGAAGGAAAGGGGTTCCCGTTCGGCGAGGTCACGCCCGACGAACTCCGTATGAACGTGTACGACAAGGACACGGCGGCCGTAGCCGTGGTGCTGAACGAGTTTGGCAATGCCTACTTTTACGAAGGCACCCTGATGCTCAGATTCGAATACCATGTGAAGATCAAGATCCTGAAGAAGGCGGGGCTTTACCTCTCTGATTTTTCCATTCCCTTGCACAAGTATGCCCAGACGAACGAGATGGATTTCATTCACGACCTGAGGGCCTCATCCTTTACCCTTGGGCAAGGCAGTATTGTTGAGACCAAACTTGACCTGAAGAATGTACACACCGAGCGATACGAAGGTGGTGAAATTAAAAAATTCGCCATTCCCAATGTTACCGAAGGCAGCGTGATTGAGATCGCGTATCAGTTGGACACGCCCTACATCTTCAATTTCAGGGAATGGACCTTTCAACGGGAGATACCAAAACTGTACAGTGAATACTGGGCAACCATACCCGCCTATTATCGCTACAACATATCCCTTGTAGGCTATCTGAAACTTTCGAAAAACGAAGCAGAGCGGGTCAGGGATTGCCTCAGCCAGGGAATTGATTGCAGCCGGCAGAAATTTGCCATGAATGATATCCCGGCTTTCGTTGAAGAGGAGCACATGACAGCAAAGAAGAATTTTCTTTCCGCCCTCAATTTTGAGCTTGCTGAAGTGCATCACCGCACGGGGTATGTGGACAAAGTTACCAGGGAATGGAATGACGTAGAGGACGAACTGCGAAAGGATTCGCGTTTCGGTGTACAGCTCCGACGGGGCGAAAATGTGATGGACAAGGCCATGACTTCGGCTATACGGACGGACCCCGATCTGCTGAAGCGCGCAATGCGGGTGTACGATCTCATCGTAAAACATTACTCATGGAATGGCGAGTACGGAACATACTGCGAACACGGGATAAAAGAAGCCTATGATGAAGGCGTGGGAAATGTTGCTGACCTGAACCTTTCCCTTATCGCAGTGTTGCGGTACGCCGGCATTCAGGCTGATCCCGTGATCTTGTCCACCAGGGAAAACGGCTACGTAACGGAAGTGTTTCCGGTATTGAGTGACTTTAACTATGTCCTTGCTAACATTTCGATCGATGGCAAGGAATACCTGCTGGACGCGA
>DATBVZ010000287.1:0-5632 GCA_036515095.1 Cyclobacteriaceae bacterium
ATATGAACATAATGCTCCCAATTAAACCCGTCATGATACTGAACTGCGGTCGGGTAGGATGTATAACGCGGCCCTGACTGTTCGTACCGGTTGATGAGTTCCTTATCAAATAACACAAGACTGGACATTGAATAAAATTTCACTCAAATAATCCCTTATTTAGCAAAAATCGGGTTATCAAATCATGATCCAGATCAATATTTTCTGGAATTTTATCCTGAATTATGAGAAAAAACCTGTTTCTCCCGGTTGTATAGCTGGCAGCGTACTCAAAATAATCCTTATAAAGAAGATCGATGGACTTTTTCCGGGGTTGGAAATGACAAGACAAGTCAGATGCAGGATTGAGGGTGACCACATCATCCCGCCAGCCGGGATGGAATTAATCATTGTCGATCATTGCAACATTGCATGCCGCCAGTGCAACCACGGTTCACCGGTCATTCCAAAGTGGAACGCCGACCCGTCGGACGTTGCACGAGACCTTGGTATTCTCTCTAAAGTTTTCAAACCTGCGTTCCTTAAATTAATTGGTGGCGAACCTCTACTTCACCCGAATCTGCCTGAAGTGATCCGTGCAGCTCGAAACAGTGGTATTACCAATCACTTTTTGCTGGTTACCAATGGCATACTTCTCGATCGTGCATCAGACGATCTATGGAGCCTGATAGACGAAATCGAGATCTCCGGATATGAAGCAAGTGCATTAAGTGAAGATTTATTGTCGCGTGCCATGCGACGGGCAGAAGAGCATGGCGTGTCGTTTACACTCAACCATTTCAGCGATTTCAGACGAACGTTCACTGTGCGCCGCACAGAAAATGACGAACTTGTTGGAAAAATCTTTCGCGCCTGCAAGATAGCCAATGTCTGGGGATGTTATGCCCTTTACAAAGGCCGGATTTATCGTTGCCCACAGAGCATGTATGTTCCAGCTCTCGCCGGTATAGATGTTACAGAAGGCATTGCAGTAAACGACAGTGCAACGTTCCGGGACGAATTATTTGCTTTCCTGACTTCTACCGAACCGCTGATGTCATGCCGTTACTGTGTTGGAACAGCTGGCCGCAAACAACCGCATAAACTACTGCCCCGGAGTAACTGGCGTATGGATCTTGAGGAACCGGCTGAGGAGATGATTGATTGGGACCTGTTAAATCGATTACTTGAGGAAATCGTCCCCATTGATGACTGCAAGACGCCTGTGAAAAGAATTCGAAAGCAGGACGTCAATTCGTTACTACATTGGCCAATGGTACGTAAGGCGGCCAATCAGATATGGCGTGGGTGGAGATAACCACCACAGCCTGCTGAAATTATGAAGCCTCTCCTGATGGATTATCACCAGAAACACTGTGATATTGGAGAAAGTCAGCCGCGTTTTCACTGCCCATGTATTTGTCCAGCACCTTGCGGCTGGTTTTTCTGGAATCGACCATGATGAACCCGTCCACAACATCACTGAATTCATCCACGGGTAACATGAATATATTCATTATGGATTTCAAGATTCCCCAATATGGTATCTTCGAAATCCCTTAACAGTTCATCATGGTTTCCGGGCACATAGATTATTTTCGTGCCGTGTTTTGCCTTGCCAAGAATGGTCCTGATGACATCGTTGTGCGCCTGCGGCCAGTAAAATTTCTTTTTCATCTGCCATACATCGATGATGTCCCCGATCAGGAACAGATAATAGCAACGAGTTGAACGCAGAAAATTGAGAAGGTATCCGGCACTGCATCCGGGAAAGCCCAGATGCACATCAGAAATAAAAATGGCCCTGTAATACGTTGGTGCAATCGTGCTGATATTTGACATACGTGCTCAGCCAGTTTGTTAACTGGGCTCGCAGTCTGATCAGGTTTTATTACAGAATTATTGACCTAAAGTGACAATTCGATGAATTATGAAGTAATTAAAACAAAGCATGTCTGCCATACGGGCATATCCCAGCATGGCAGATGGCTTGATTATTTTTCCAGCAAAAACGAAATTTTGGCATTAATCCGGTAGTTGGTTATCTTGTCGTCTTTAACCTGGGCTTCGAAATTTTCGATATAAATGGATTTTATATTCCGGACTGATTTGCCCGCCTGTTTAACGGCATTTTTTGTGGCATCCTCCCAGCTTTTTTCAGATTCCGCCAGTACCTCGATTACCTTTAACATGTTTGACATCTCCTTCTCACCTCCGTGAGTATTATTTACAACTGATTAATTCAAAATACAAATCCTCTCCCGACATTCATGCCTGTGCAGATATGCTCTCCGTTTGTTTTGCCGGTTTTTCCTGCCCGGTGACTGCTGGCATTAACAACGGCATGTCCTTGTAGAGATCCCCGGAATTTTTGAAACACTCCAGTAATTCACATTCCACCTTGAACAGTTTTTCCATAACCTGGCGCGTGTTTTCAGAAAGGTTCCTGTAATATTCCTGTGTCATACCTGAATCCACAGTGAATAAATCCTTTGCATAATTTGGTATAGACAACTGCTGCATGCATGCGCTAACGCATTTCTGGTTAAAATCCATTTGCATTTCAGCCAGTTCTTTCCATGCCTGGAATTGAATCTGGAAGTAGTTGTCCAGAATTTTATACGTATCATTATTGAAACTATCTTTACCGTTACCTTTTTTCATCTCTATTTTCTCCCTAAGTTTTTACATGCCCGGCGAATTTTTTAGTGCTTGATTTAAAAGCATAGAACATAAAAAAAGCTTAATACTGATCCAGATCAATAAAATTTCATTATATTTCGGCCATTATTAATAACATAAAGATATGAATATTCATCAGGCAATTGATGTATCACTGCAATAAATCATTGGTGCTATATGATGAAAATAGGAAAAGTACGTAACCGGGAAGTGATCGTAACCGACAAAGGTAGTAATGTACTGGAAGCAGCAAAACTCATGCGCCAGCTTCATGTTGGCAGCCTGCTGGTCATTTCAAGAGAAAGTGATGGAAACCGGCCAGTTGGTATTATTACTGACCGTGACATTGTGGTGGAAGTTCTTGCCGAAGAAGTCCCCCTGGACAAGATCGCAGTAGAAGACTTGATGACGAAATCCCTGGTGGTTGCCAATGAAGATGACGATCTTTTTGATACAGTCCGGAAAATGCGTGTAAAAGGAGTACGCCGTATTCCGGTTGTTGATACCAAAGGTCTGCTGGTGGGGATTTTTACTATGGATGACCTGATAGAACTACTGCACGAAGAACTGGGGAATATTGTCTCGCTGGTATCACGCGAGCAGAAAATGGAACAGAAACAACGACCTTAATACAGCGTCTGAAATTGCATATTAAAAAATAGTTGCTAATTTCTGATTTTTCGTGATTATTTCACTATTATCATGAATGTTTACTGCCAATTTTATAATGATTCAATACGTATAATAATTAATTCACTATTATCTGTTTTTAAATAAATTCCCCCGGCATGATCAATTTTAATATCCCTTATACGAGAACCAATTTTGGCAATAGGTTCAGCATATATAATTGTTTGATCTTCAACCTTTAATCTGAACAGGGTTCTTTCGCGTAGTGTTCCAAGTATAAGATCGCCCTGCCATTGTGTTATTGCACCATCAATCGGATATTGAATGATATTTGATGGTGCTACGCTGGGAACAAATACATATTCAGGATTTGCATAACCTTCATGATGAAATTCGAACAATGATACTTCCCCTTTACTCCCTCCATAGGATACATGTGGCCAACCATAATTATTTGCTTCCTTAACAAGATTTACTTCGTCACCACCAACTGGACCATGATCGGACTCCCAAAGTAAATCATTGTTCTGGTCATAATACAGGCCACCTGGACTCCTGAATCCTTTTGCAATGAGCGATGAAGTTCCTGTATGGATATTTACAAGGAACAACTTTCCTAATGTTGCATCATTATCATCCAGGTATTGTTGCGCACCAAAATCTGCAATTACCAGGAATATTTCATTTTCATTTTTTTTAGTAATCCTGCCATATGTATGATTATGAATTCCATCCTTTAGAGGAACTTTAGGTTTTGATTCAAAGATTCGCGAGGGATTATTAAAATCGAAACTGTCTTCATGTCTTGGAATCTTATCAAGGACAAGACCATATGTATCGTCATTTTTTTCCAGGTAACTTATCAATAGATAATTGCCAATCATCTGGCTATCTTTAACAATACCCCATTTAAAATTATCTACACAGGCTACGTTCTTGACATGACCTATTTTCTTGCTTTCGAGTAATTTATTTTTACCAGTAAGTTTTAATAAAAAACTTCTCCACATTTTGCTATGAGCAGAAATTCATTTTCATTTAATAATTCGAAAGGGCCTGTCATATTCCAAAGCTCATGTATGCCTATGTCGTAAAATTCAGCGGTTAGCCTTGCGAAATTTGTAATATATTCCCTGTTTTCTGTGTGTTTTTTTCTGGCCGTGTCGGCCTTTTCTCCATAGGTTTTTTTCTTCTCCGGTTCTGATACTAAAACCCTAAATGAATTATTTGTGAGGATAAAGATTGATACTGTAATTAATAGACTAAATAAAATGACCAGACTAGTAATAACAATTTTCTTCCTATTCATAACCAATTCCTCGTTTGTATATATTTTATCGCTTGATATCACTAATCATATTACTCAAGACTCCAGCATTATCTCTCATGGCAACATTACAGTAATTTGCTCAACTTGTTTACGTGCGGCCTGAGGAATTTCCTCGGCATAACCATACCAGAACAATCCAACCACTGTTTCAGCATTCTGGTCGATCCACAATAAATCATAAAAACGTGAATCGCGGGTGACCTTCCCGGTAGACCATTTCATCCCGATATTTTCACTCCAGAGATACAACATCATGTTCTGAATCGCGCAACAGCAGGCGGCATAATCTTCCTGCATCTGGTGCTTGTCTGCGGATTTATCACAAGTCACCACCAGCCAGCCGGGAATTTTTGACCAGCGCTTCTGTTTTGCGTCAACTGCCCCATCGCCGCTCTTCTCTCTGGTCAGTCCGGTATTCAGTTCGATTACCGCCGTAACTGTTTCCGGTCCCAGCAGATAAAAATGCCATGGCTCCGTGAGATGATGATTGGGCGCCCATCTTGCAACATCGATAGCCCGCCTGATTTTTTCCACAGGGACCTGGTCCGATTTGAAATCATAAATAGTGCGTCGGCTTTTAATCAGCTCTTCTACGGATTTTTTATGATGGTTTGTACTCATGACTTTTCCCCGGAGATTATGTTCTTTTATCTCTTCACAGCCTGTCTTTCCTTTTCCTTGATTTTCTTCAATAATTCTTCCAGCCGTTTTCTGCTTCTGATGTTATCACCAAAAAACGATTTCAATTCGTTGATATATTCCCTGGCAAGATCATAATTGCCGGCATTCACTGCCTGCCGGATATTTGTTTCGAACTGCTCTGCAAGGTTCTTTACTTCCTGGCGTGCCTGCATATCCTGTGGATTGGATCTGACTCTCTCCTTGAGAATTGCCAAGCGCCTGCGCTCAGATTCAGGTACAAGACTCTCTGGTTCTTTAACTTCCGGTTCAATGACCGGTTCTATTACTGGTTCCGGAACGGGTACCGGTTTTTGTATGGCATCTTTTGCC
>DATBVZ010000288.1:0-4721 GCA_036515095.1 Cyclobacteriaceae bacterium
CGCGCTTTATGTGATCGGAAAGCAAATTGACTTCTATGATGGCGCCGACGCGAGGGGTTTTATGTTCAGGGAGGGTTAAACGGTTGAAAATTTGTGAAGCTAACGCGGGGAGGGTAGGTTCAGTACTTCCTACCGTTTTCTCACAATGCTGACCATTGCCCGGGCGCACTCGCCTCCGATGGGGGGACGGAGTTTGGCAATTGTCAGTTCAACCTGGATTACTGCGGGGAGTTCTTTCAAGACGTCGTTTACAATCTTTTCAGCCACCGTTTCTATCAGCCTGGAGGGCTTTGCCATTTCTTCCTTTACAATACGGTAAAGGATCTCGTAGTCGACCGTGCCGCTAAGCTCGTCGTGAATGGCAGCCTGGGAGAAGTCGGTTTCAACCGCGATATCAACTTGAAAATTATTGCCGGTGTCACGCTCGTGGGAATAGACGCCGTGGTATGCGTGGAAGGTGAGTCCCTCCAGGGCTACTCTTCCTGTCATTCGATATTGTCAAAAAAAGATTTCTGACCTTGCTGAGGCCGGGTTTCAACGTCAATCGGGTCAGGGGCTTGCTTCGTCTCCGGTTCGGCATTAGGCTCGGGCATTGTTTCTGCCCGCGCAGCACGCACGTACTCGCCATTTGGAAATACAATGCTCTTGGCCTCACGGCGTGCGGCGTTCAGGTATTTATCAGGGTCGAAATCTGCCGTGACCGCTTTGGCCCTTTCCACGCGGTCCATTGCGTCATTGGCCATGCGTCTCAGTTCGGCGATAAGATTTTCGCGTGATGTTTCAAGCCTCTTGTAATCATCGATCAGTGACTTCAGCCGATCCTCCATATCAACGACTATTTGCCTGGCCCGCACATCGGCCTCCTCGATCATGTCCCGGGCTTTGGTCCTGGCCTCGTTGATTATGGCTTCGGACTTCAGTTGCGATTCCTTCAAATGGAGATCGGCTGCCGTCCTTGCCTGCTCGATCACATTGGCGCCGGTATCCTCGGCGGTCTTGAGGCTTTTATACAACGAGCCTTCCACTTCCCGCAGTTTGGAAACTTCGCGTTCGGTACCCTCCAGCTTGATCCGCAGTTCCTTGCATTCGTCATTTATGCGTTCCCATTCCTGCGACAGCGTGAGCAGAAAACCGTCAACTTCGTCCCTGTCGTAGCCACGGAAGTGTTTCTCAAAACTCTTCTGGCGTATCTCCAACGGTGTGATTCTCATAGTGATGATTCAAAGTTAATGCTCCACGAAGTTACTGTCCGGTCATCACTGGCGCTGAGTAACTGATCCTGGTGCGATGTCCATAGCAATCGGTTGACAGAAGTTCCATGCCCTGCATGCCGGGCCTTGTCGATGACTTTTAACAATTTCAGTCCCTCCGCATCCCACACCTTTATGGACTTATCCATGCTACAAGTTACGAAATGTTTCGCATCCGGGCTAAAATCCATATGATTTATGGCATACATGTGAGCCACCACCTCGGCCACCTGAGCGTAACCTGAATGGGTATCCCAGGCCTTTAGCCGGGCATCTCGCGAGCCGCTTAACAGATAGTAACCATCGGGCGTGTACCGCAAGGTAAAGACCGAATTTGCATGCGCCTTCCATTCATGCTTCACTTGCAGTGTTTCAAGGTCAAATACACGGATGTAGTGATCGCTGTATCCCACAGCAATCTCACCCAATTTGGCATTAATGGCGATGGTTCTGGCGCTCTTCTCACTTGACTTCATCCGTTTTGCAATGGAAAGGCGGCCCAGATCAACCGTAACGATCATGCCTTCGCCTGTTGCAACGAAAAGCTGGTCTTCCAACGATTGAAGATCAAAAATTGCCGCCTTTGTAAGCTGTAACGAACCCACCTCAGCATTATTTTTCCAATCCAGCACATGTATACCCTCATAATTATGACCTGCGACAAGAAAATGGCTTGGCGCGTGATAATGCAACGCATATATGGAGTTCGGCAGCCTGGCGACAGGGCGACCGGTATCCGGATTGTCCATATCCCAAAGTACCACCATGCCATCACCCGCCCCGGAACAGAATAGATTGCCCTCATCTGTTCGTTGCAGCGCGTAGACGCCATCACGGTGACCGGTAAACGAATGCAGCTTATTTACTTTGACCGTCATGATCCATTCCGCCAACGCCGATAGGTCTGGCAGGACAAAAAGGTTAGCGGTTATTGAAATTTTTGTCAAAATTGGAACACAAAGAGGGACATAGCAAATGCCATTGCAGAAAATCGAGAATAATCTGGGCAATCCATGGGCTTTGTGGAAGATTGAAGAAGATGAAGAAACACTGAATTCAGCTGCTGAATGGTATGAAGTGATCCCTTCGGCCATAAAACATCCACACAAACGGCTCGAATGGTTTGCCGCCCGCGCGCTGGTAAAATTGGTGATGGAGCATGCCCGCCTCTCCTTCCGCGGTATTGTCAAAAATGAATTTGGCAAGCCCTATCCCGCACAGAGTTCGTACAATTTGTCACTCAGCCATTCATACCCCTACGTGGCAGCTTATTTGCATCAGCACAACGCTGTGGGGATTGATATTCAGCATCCCAGTGAGTCACTGCTTCGCATCGCACCGCGCATTCTGAATGCCGAGGAGCTTGCGGATGCCGGGCAGGATGTAGCCAAACACTGCGTGATCTGGTGCGCGAAGGAGGCCCTGATCAAAGTGCACGGGAAAAAGGACCTGATCTTCTCCAAAAACCTCAAAATAAGTCCGTTTTCGATAGATTTAAGGGGTGATTTATTTGGCAGCATTATTGTCAATGGAAAGGAAACTGTGGTGCCTCTGTATTACGAAATCCACCCGGAGTTTACGATAGTTTTGAATAAACCTTAACCTGCATGAAAAGAATCATTACCCTTGTTTTGATCCTCTCCGGCGTTTCGTCCATGGCGCAAACGGTCACCGATTTTGCCAGTACCGATGTGACCAGCGACAAGCGATTTACCCTTCGCGGCGCAGCCTCATCCCACGGCATAGTCATCGTATTCATCAGCAATACCTGCCCCTTCGATGAATACTATTACGGCAGGCTAAATAAGATCGCTTCGGATTACTCCGGCAGGATACCCGTAGTATTCATCAACTCTTATTCCGGTGACGGTGAATCTGTGGCGGAGATGAAAAGCAAGGCGGTTGCGAAGCGATTCACCGCTCCTTACCTGGAAGATAAAGACCAGGCCATCATGCGGTCCCTCAAGGCAACAAGAAGTCCGGAAGCCATTGTACTCAAGGCAGGCGGAGACGGCTTCACGGTTTTTTACCGGGGGGCCGTTGACGACAACGCCCAGGTAGCAACCGACGTACACAACCACTATCTTGCGGAAGCTATCGAGGCCCTGTTGAACGGCCAGCGCGCACCCCGACCTGTAGTGAGGCCTATGGGGTGTGTTATCAGGGCGAATTGAGCGGGACACTTCTAGACTCCCAGGTCTGCGCCGTCGGCGATGATGAGGAGTAGTTCTTTTACTTCTTCAGCCTGCGCGTGTTCTCCCATTTTGTCGAACGACATGATGAGGTTTCGCAATACCCTTCTCATGATCTCCAGGTTGGAGCAGGGCTCGAAGTAGGAATCCTGGGGCGTAAGATGCAGCTCGTTGATATAGCTCTCAATATCTTTCTTTGAAAAGATCAGCCCGCGATTGAAGGCGTTGATATAGAACTGCGGATTGCGGTCGTCCTTGTAGGTAAGAATAAACAGGTTTGGAAGGTTGACGCCATACACCGGCAACTTGAGCTTCTGCGCCACCATCAGGTAAATAACACAGAGGGTTATGGGGTTTCCCTTGCGGGTCTCCAGAACGACATTGATCATGGAGTTTCCCGGCGAATGGAAGTTCTTCGTATTTGCCCCAAACTTCAGTTTACTGAACAGCACGCTGTTGATGATCTTTATCTGGTCAAAGGGATAGAGGTCGGTCTTGAATTCCAACCACGTCTCATAGTAGATCTGTTCGAGGTCCTGTTTGAGTTTCAGCAACTCAATGTCGGGATACTGATAGGTTGAAATCAGCCACACGCCTGTGAGCAGGTCCTGGTCTTTGCTTTCATACCATTCCTTCAGCCTTCCCTTCAGCAATTCGAACTGAAGCTCATGGATCAGTTCTTCAATCCGCCGCTGCACATACGGATTGAAATTATTCTCCCATTCCTCCTCCAGGTACGGGATCACCTCCTTCCCCAGCGACCGGATCTTCTCAACGACATGCGATACCACCTGGTCGTCATTGTCGTCCAGTAGGGAGATGAGGGCCTTTAGTTCGCTGGATTCCATCTAAGAAGGGTTGAAGAGTTGAAGGATCGAAGAGTTGAATAAGTGGGTTTCATCTGCATTGCGTACTTATTAGTTGGAGATTTGCGTGTCTTCTGGCAAAATTTCGATAAATTCTGGTCCGGCGCAATTGTTTTGAAAGGGTTGAAGAGTTGAAGGAGTTGAATAACGGGGTCATCTGGTCTCGTATTCCTATTAATCGGTGATTTACGTTGCCTTGAGGGCCAATTTCGATATGTTCTCATCTATGAACTGAACGTAGAAAAGAGTGCCCACAACCCTATCCGGACAGTAATCAATCTGTTTCGTGGTCAAGCCGAAATCGATTCACTTCGCATTCTTCCTGGCGGTGGATAGCACGGCCAGTATCTCATTTGCCTCCTGGTAGAAATATTTTATGTCCTCTGATTGCAGCAGATTGGACTCCTCCAGAA
>DATBVZ010000289.1:0-6339 GCA_036515095.1 Cyclobacteriaceae bacterium
ATACGATTGGGGAAAATGCAGATTTAAGAGAGCCCGATGCGCAAGGGTAATATTCCCGCCGGTCGGGGGGGAAGAAGATCACCGAAGAAGAATTCACGCACCACATCCCGCTCCGCCCATTCGCAAAAGAGTGACGGCAAAGTCAAACCTTCCAACAAACCTCCCGGAAAATTACGCGGAAAACCGGGCACGTCAGCTGCAAATACCGGCGTAGTAAAGAAAAGCAGGACCCCGGGAAAAGATACAGGACCTGAGCCCGTTGGGTCATCCCAAAAAATTCGCCTCAATCGCTACATCGCCAACAGCGGTGTGTGCTCCCGCCGGGAGGCCGACAAGCTTATCGAAATGGGTCTCATCAGCGTGAACGGCAAAGTAATTACGGAGCTGGGTTACAAGGTAAGCCCCGGCGATGAAGTAAGGCACGAACAAAAACTTCTTAATGCGGAGAAGCCGGTATACATTTTGTTGAATAAGCCTAAGGGTTATCTTACAACAACCCGTGATCCACAGGAACGAAGCACAGTAATGTCACTGCTTGGCAAATCGATTAAGGAGAGGATCTATCCGGTCGGTCGGCTGGACCGGAATACTACAGGTTTGCTGCTGCTTACCAACGATGGGGATCTTGCCGAGAAATTGTCGCATCCGTCTTATAACGTGAAGAAAATCTACAAGGTGGAACTCGACAGGCCCATCTCAAAGGCCGATTTTCAGCGGCTAAGCGAGGGGGTGAAGCTTGAGGAAGGAAGGGCAATACCCGATGATGCGGCCATTGTATCGCCAGATGCCAAGGTGGTGGGACTGGAATTGCACATCGGGTGGAACCGTGTGGTAAGGAGAATATTC
Organism: Cyclobacteriaceae bacterium; assembly: GCA_036515095.1. Taxonomy (GTDB): domain Bacteria; phylum Bacteroidota; class Bacteroidia; order Cytophagales; family Cyclobacteriaceae; genus ZC4RG29. The sequence goes on from DATBVZ010000289.1 coordinate 847, forward strand.
GAAGCCCTGAATTATGAGGTTGTGAAACTTGACCGAACCGTTTATGCCGGCCTTGACAAGCGCGATCTTCCGCGGGGAAGCTGGCGCTATTTGACACGCGAAGAAGTAATCAGGCTAAAGCACTACCGGTAATTCAGGCATTTTCCAGCATGATGGTGAAGGTAGTGCCTTTGCCAAACTCGGAGTCAACATCGATTTTGCCCTTTATCTTGCTGAGGGCTTCTTTAACAATATAAAGTCCGAGGCCGGTACCGTCCGTCTCCTGCGAGGCGCGGAAGAACATGTCAAAGATCTTGCCAAGGCTCTGCGGGGGGATACCCTGTCCGTTATCCTCAACTGTAATCCTTACGTTACCGCTTATCCGTTTGAAATTTATGCGGATATAGGGATCCTCCTGGTTCAGCCTGTGGTATTTAACGGCGTTGCTGATCAGATTGGAAAGTACGATAGAGATCTGGTTGTAGTCGGAGTAAAACATATTATCGGCATCGCTATCGTAGTCCAGTCGTATGCCCGAAGTTCCTTTGCTGAATTGAATATCCGATATGGCTTCTTTGACAAGGTCACTGAAGCGAATGGTTTGCATCCGGATGTCGAGTTTCTTGGTTTTGGACAACCTCAGAATATCGGTCAGGATCATGTTTAGCTTCTGTGCCCGTTGTTCAATTAGCTCCATGTACTCCCGGCCCTTTTCCTCATGAAGTTCAGCTTTACCCAGATAGGTAAGACCAAGTATGGAAGTAATAGGCGCCCGAAGGTCATGCGATGTGCTGTACAGGAAACTGTCGAGGTCCTTGTTCACTTTTCTGAGTTTCTCACGCTCGTCCTCCAGAAGCCACATTACCATACTCATGCTCATAACGGCAATCATCATCAGGTTAATAAGTCCGCGTGACCCCGGCAACAGCGTCTGTTCGCCCTGCAGGTCAAAGAATAGAATAAAGATGTAGAAGACCTGGTAAGCGCTAAATGCAAGGAAGGAGACCGAAAGCATTTTCTGGCCTACCCCGCGGGTGAATTTCGGATTCATCCAAACGACCAGGCCGGCCAGCAAAAATCCGAACCCGGATACAACGCTTCTTGAACCCACACGGAAAAGATAGCGTTCATATCCTGCCTCCGGATCCTGACTATAGGCAACGGCCGTGACCACGCCGATGAATGCCACAACAACGATTATTATCTTATACAACTTGCGGTTTACGGGTTTGGAAAGGACAAGCTGATACGATCCGATCAGAATGTAAACGATATGAAGGAAAGAGCCGACCTGGGCAATAATGTTTACGACAACCCACCCAACGGGAGGGTATGGTTGTTGGTCATCCATGTTGGCCATAAGGATGACGGTGCTTATCATATAAATGGAAAATGCCAGCCAGCTTCTCGACCAGGTCCGGAGAAAGCGACGGACATAGACCTGGCTGAAATGACGGAATACAAAATACATAACCAGACCAAGAGAGGCCTGGGCTACATAGGCAGCAGCAGGATCAGCGGCAAACCCAAAGATATCGCTGAAGTTCATCAGGGAAGACTAAGCCAAAAAAACGGTACAAAGAATGATAGTTTTAGCTAAATAAGGTAAAATTGAACTTTCGAATCACAAATCTTTTGAAAAAATGAGTGTATGCCCGGCAATAACACAGGCAGGAATGGATTTCCCGCTTTGCCGCTACAGAAGTGACTGGTGGTGATGGACGGAATCGAACCGCCGACACAAGGATTTTCAGTCCTTTGCTCTACCAACTGAGCTACATCACCAATAAACGCCCTGGCGGGGCGAATAGGGGCCAAAAGTATATAATTTTATAGTTCATGCAAAATTTAACTTGTTAGAGCGAATGTCGGTTCAGCAACTCCTCTTTATCCTGATTCTGGCACTGGCTTTCGTACTGATTCGCAGAAGAGCAATTCAAATTAGCAGAAACATCCGCCTCGGCAAAGGGTCATTCCCAAAAGACCATGGTAAAGACAGAATGCGAAATGTATTGCTAATCGCGTTCGGCCAGAAGAAAATGTTCAAACGTCCTGCACCGGCTATCCTGCATTTTTTTGTTTATGCGGGTTTTCTGGTGATCAATATTGAGGTGCTTGAATTTGTGATCGATGGTGTTTCGGGCTCGCACCGCATATTCGCCCCTTACCTCGCCGGTGCCTACCCCGTCCTGATGAATATATTTGAGTTTCTGGCGGTGTCGGTTCTTGTGGCGTGTTCGGCTTTTCTTGTAAGGCGCAATATTATGAAAGTGCGACGCTTCTGGTCTGCTGAAATGAAAGCATGGCCACGACTGGATGCAAACCTGATCCTGATAACGGAAATTCTGCTCATGATTGCTATTCTTACAATGAACGCTGCCGATCAGGTTCTTCAGGCACGCATTCCGGATCAGTATCCGCCAACCGGTCCGCTGTTGTTCAGCCGTTTTCTGGTCCCCGGCTTTTCCGGTCTCGCTGATCCCGCGCTGATGCTGACGGAGCGCTTCGCCTGGTGGTTCCACATTGCAGGAATTCTGGGCTTTGCTGTTTACATTACCTATTCCAAGCACTTGCATATTTTCCTGGCTTTCCCCAACACATTCTACGCCAGCCTGAAGCCCAAAGGCCAAATGAGTGCTATGGAAGTGGTAACAACTGAAGTAAGATCCATGCTGGGGCTACCGGTCGATACGCTGGCGAACCCCCCGGAGCCGGGCCGTTTTGGAGCAAAGGACGTTAATGATCTCTCCCGGGTGAGTCTCCTGGCTGCGTTCGCGTGTACCGAGTGCGGACGCTGCACGGCCGAGTGCCCCGCGAACATCACAGGGAAGGTCTTATCTCCAAGAAAGATAATGATGGACACCCGTGACCGGATGGAGGAAGTGGGGAAAAGCATGGCTAATGGAGGAGCCGGCCTGAATGACGGAAAATCGCTTTTCGGCGATTACATTACCAGAGAGGAGGTTAATGCGTGCACGAGTTGCAATGCCTGCGTGGAAGCCTGCCCGGTTATGATCAATCCGTTGGAAATTATCCTGGAGATCCGCCGTTACATTGCCATGGAGGAATCGGGGTCGCCGCCGTCCTGGAACATGATGTTTCAGAATATTGAGAATAACTTTGCGCCCTGGAAGTTTTCGCCGGCGGATCGGTTCAATTGGGCAAAGGAAAACAACGAGTTGAAAACCTAGGCGGGATTTGAACGATTAGAAAATGAACATACCGACGATGGCTGAGCTGACAGCCCAGGGGCAAACCCCCGAAATACTTTTTTGGATTGGCTGCGCGGGGTCTTTCGATGATCGCTGCAAGAAGGTTACCCTTGCCTTTGCGCGGATCATGCAGGCTTTGAACATCCGGTTTGCGGTTTTGGGTGTGGAAGAGTCATGCACAGGCGATCCGGCCAGGCGAGCAGGGAATGAATTCCTCTTTCAAATGCAGGCCATGAGCAACATTCAGGTACTGAACGGGTACGGTATCCGGACTATCGTAACCACATGCCCGCACTGTTTCAATACAATACGAAATGAGTACCCGGAATTGGGAGGCAATTATACCGTGATCCACCACACTGTTTTCTTACAGAATCTGATTAACGAAGGAAAGATCAAACTCAGGGAAGGAGGTTCGTTCAGGGGAAAAAGGATAACCTATCATGATTCATGCTTCCTGGGCCGTGCAAATCAGGTCTATGAGGCACCAAGAGAGGTGTTGGCCTCGCTCGATGCCGACCTGGTGGAAATGAAGCGGTGCCGGACGACCGGCTTGTGTTGCGGCGCAGGAGGTGCCCAGATGTTCAAAGAGCCGGAAAAGGGAAAGAAGGATATTAATATTGAACGTACCGAAGAGGCACTGGCTACAGGGGCAGAAACCATAGCGGTAGCATGCCCGTTTTGCATGACCATGATGAGTGACGGAGTAAAAAATAAGGAGCGGGAAAGCGACGTCAGGGTAAGGGATGTCGCAGAACTAATTGCAGAGAGCCAGGGTTTGTTAAAATAAAAGCAAGATTATGCACATTGAATTTGACCGTTTGCCTGATTACGCAAGGATTTGGGTATACCTGTCGGACCGCAAATTCACCGTGGCTGAAACCGGTCTCGTTGGCGATATGCTGCGGTCCTTTGCTAATGAATGGGCCGCCCACGGCACCCCCCTGCAATCTTCCTGCCGGATAAAGGAGGATCAATTCATAATCCTTGCGGTTGATGAACAGGCCAATGGCGCAAGCGGGTGTTCCATCGATACCTCTGTGAATGCCATAAAGCGAATCGGCGGGACCATTGGGGCCGACTTGTTTAACCGGGCGCTTGTTCCCTTCTCAATTAATAATGAGGTCCTCTTGATGCAGCTGAACGAGCTGAAACAAAAATACAGGGAAGGTGTATGGAATGGCCGCACCCTGACGTTCAATATTCTGGCCAAAACAGTGGGCGAGATCCGGGAAATGTGGACGATGCCGGCCGAAAAAAGCTGGGTAAGCCGGTATATGGAGCCCCGATCTGTTGATTCATTAGCTGGATAAATTTTGTAGATTTAGCACCAAGTTTAACGAACGTATGAGGCTCATAGCGCTGCTACCGATTTTCCTGTTGCTGGTTGCCTGCGGGACAGAGAAAAAGGCGATGAAAGCTTTTAGCCTGGGCAAGTACCAGACGGCGATTGATCTCTATAGAAAGCTATTGGCTGATAATCCGCGTGACGGACAGGTGAACTACCTGGTAGCTGAGTCCTACCGCCTGTCCAACCGGATAAAGGAAGCTGAATCCTATTATGTGAATGCCAGTGGCCGCGGAGTCAATAAAGACTCCGTACAGTTCTACTATGCGCAGGCGCTGAAATCGAACGGCAAGTACGAGGAGGCGCGCAGGCAGCTTGACGAACTTATCAGAAACGCCTCTACTGACCTGGTGAGAGACAGGGCAAGCGCGGAGCTGGACGGACTAACCTACCTGGAGCGCCTGAACACAAGTGAGAATTTTTATCGGGTTAAAAACCTGGAACTGATCAATACCCCATCGGCAGAATATTCACCCGCCTATCTGAACAACGAGCTTTACTTTTCCAGCAACCGGGGAAACGGAAAAATATATGAGGCGACGGGTACACCGTATTCCGATCTGTATAAGGCGGCAACGCAAGGTGCAAATGTTGATGCAGCTACGGTGGCCCCTTTGCAGCATCCCATCAATGATCCCATGCGCAATGAGGGGTGCATCACCTTTTCTCCGGACGGACGGATCATGGTTTTCGCAAAAGGCAACACCAACAAGAAAAATGGCGGAGATGACGTTGATTTGTATCTGGTCCGGTTCAGAAACGATAGCTGGACAGAGCCCGTAAAAGTAAATGCTCCTGTAAATGTGCAATACCGGGGAGCTGAGGCTGTTGCACTGGACAAGAATTACGGATGGGATTCAACCCCTGCCTTTAGCCCCGATGGAAGAACCTTGTATTTTGCATCGAACAGGAAGGACAGGAGCGCGCAGGGAGGAACAGACATCTACACAGCAC
>DATBVZ010000290.1:0-8324 GCA_036515095.1 Cyclobacteriaceae bacterium
GAGCTGCGGAACTGCCTCCTCCTGACGGGGTTGCGGAGTGGAGGGACCATCCCCGCTTCTTGCATGATTCGAAGGCTCACGGCTTCCGGTCTGGGCATAATAGGAGCGGGGACCAACCTCGCCCGATCCTGCAGACCGCGTAGCGGTGCTATCCGATGAGCCGGCCGGAGCCACCACCGGGGCGTCTTCACGGGCGCTGGCTGTGGCACTCGCCTCAGCGAGCCTCCTGTTTTCTTCACGTATGGCAGCATTGTTGGCTTTTGCTTCGGTCCTGCTGGCGTTCAGCAGGTTCGTGGCCCTGTCCATCATACTTTGTCCTCCGGTAGAACCCGCGAGTTGCTCAAGACTGGGGGTTCCGGTACCGGCCGTAGGCTCAAACATTAACCGCGTAAGCTTGTTGTACGCATCCTCAATGAGTTTTTCCATCTGTTCGTCCGCGCCCTTGTTGATCACCTTGATGGCGCCACTCTTGACGAGATCATCGAATGCCATGTTGATCTCCGCCTGAAGTACGGGAGCTGCAACAGCTGCCCGAAAGGCTTTGTGCTCGTACACCATATCAAAATTGGCTTCGATGATCGCCTTTTTTGGCAAGCGGTATCCGCTGATGGACATTTCGAATGCAAAGGTCATGTCGGGTGTTGGGGTCTGAAAACTGGCATGCAATACCTTTGCGCCCAGCTTTGTCAATTGCACGGATACTGCAGCTTTGTGTCCGTCAAGAAGCGGCGCTTTGCCGATCCCGATCACCTGCTTGGCAAATTCACCGTTCGGCTGCATGGTTGACGATATCAGCGCAATGCTGCCATCCTTATACGCAACCGGTCCTATCAATTTGGCGCCTGATTCGATTCCTTGCAGGGCTGTTTCGGCCTCACGCCGTTGTTCTTCACTGACCTGAAGCTCAACAATCGCGTGCACGATCCCGCCACCTTCCCCTTCGTCACCGGTGGCGGTGTTATCGACATACCTCAGAAAAGAGAACTCAGGTTGACCGTTAGCGCCGGTAGCTATCTTCGGTTTGTCAACCAAATAGTAATACGACTTGGGATCATCCCGGTCAGGATATAAAGTCAGCTCTGCCGCCTTCGTGGGCTTGTCGAGTATGATATTCTGACCAAAGCCCGTGCCTGCAGTTATCAGGAACAGACATGCCGCGATAATTTGTTTCACTGCGCTCATTTTCATGACTTCTAATCTTTAATCGTACTGAAAATCTCACCGAAACCATCCAGGATGGCATCTACCTTGTTCACTTCACCGTCCTTGGGAGCAAGGATCGCCTTACCCATTTCGACGGCAGTCTTGAAAATATCAGACTCCTTGTCGTTGAGGTCTGAAGGTATGGTGGCATATACATAATCGTCATTGATCTTGGCCTCCCAGGGCAGAACAAGTTTGCCTTCGGTCTTGTGGGTAAGGATGAGGCGATACACATAGCCCCGCGTGTCCTTGTCCGTATAGATCACCTTTTCGATCAGGGGCTGCCCCTTCGATACCGTAAGGGGTATGTTCGTCTCAACTTCCTTTCCGAACTTCTGATAACGGAGCTGAAGCGTAGCCCTCGGTATTCCCATTTCCTGGAGCTCCGTCAGGTCGCCTTCGAACAGAATCGTTCTGGGTGCTACAGGCGCAACGAGGTTGATGCCTTTCCAGTCGCCCTTCTCCCATTTGGGATCTTCCGGGTATAGATTTCCCTTCAGGTTCCAGCTTGTCCTGAATTCATACACGTCCGGATTTTTATCCTCGCCCCGGGCGTAGGTCAGTGAGGCCAGGGTACCGTTGGCCAAGGTCTTCTTGTCAATCGTTATAGCATCCTGAAAGTCGTTGCCGCTGCTTCTCCGCTTGCGGATATCCACCGATACGGCATTCACCTCATCGCCAAACATCTGTTCCGCTTCACCGTCCAGTATCAGGTGTATTTCCCGGTGCTGGAAGAAAGGATCGTTGAGGTTTACCGACGTCACGCATTGTTTGTTGTGCTTAACGCCGTCATACCACGAAGCGAGGTTTTCTGTGATTGACATTTCCTGAACTACAGGAATTCTCAATTTCAGATTGTAGTTTTCCGTTCCCATCCGCATCTTCGTTTCCATGCGTTTGGAATTGAAGGTATACTTGTACAGGCCCTCCGAAGGCTGGTACTCGTTGTTCAGCGACTCAACCGGCTTGCCTTCTTCCGGCAGCGCAAAATCCTTTTCGGCGACAGAAGAGAGGAAGTATTCCAGAAAAGCATCCGTGACTTCTTTGGCTATCGGGTTATCCGGCTTAAGCTGATCCAGTTTTATGACCACTGCCTTGTTCTCAATGAGGAAACTGAACAGGGAGTCTTTCTCCGTGTCGGTGATCTCGTCATCGCTCATGCTGTTGCTCACCGGCAGGGTATCGTCATCCTTGTCTGTGTGGGAATATTCGCGGCTAAATTCCTGATAAAGCTGGCTGATCTGGGTCCAGTTAACCGTAATCACACCGTCGACAGCAGGAGTAAGCACTTCGTACTGGAATCTTAAATTCAGGGAGACATCGGTAATGGATCTGGCCTTCTCGAAGGTGGCAGCCAGAAGCTGGGCGCCGTTCTTCTCCAGTATCGCTGCTACCGCCATCTTGGATCCTGGCAAAAGCGGGGCTTTGCCGGATGTAACCATGTTGGGCGTGAATTTCTCGTTGGTAAGGGTACCTGATACGATCCGGAATGTTTCACCTTCCACGTCCGACTTAAGTGTAACCGGACCAAGTACTTTTGGATTTTTTACCTCCGCATACCTGGGGTTGACACTTTTCAGGTCGCCCAGCTTGGCACTGATCTGTTGTTGAAGTTCCTTTTCCTGGTCCGGGTTAAGACCCCACTCCATTAGAAAGTGCATCAACGCACCCTGAACACCGCCCGCGGCCTCGTTCTCTTCCGTCGTGTACTTCACGAAGATGAACTCCGGAGTTCCGTCTTCCTTTTCGGATAACCGGAGATTGGTAGGCAGATAGTAGTACTCGTTGGAAAACTTTGCATACGAACTGCTTGACGCCGTATTTGCGCGGCCGTATGCAATGACCTGGGTTCCGTCGGATAACGTGATCCCTACCTTATTCTCGGAATCCAATACCTGCGCAGTCAAATTCAGACTCTCTGATAGAAGAAATCCAACCAGTATCAGAAACTTGCTTATTGGTCTTTTCATAATTATTGATGGTTAAATAAAACAGTATTCATTATGCGTTCCTTGAAAAACGATTCATTCACTTCTGGTCCGGCTTCCTTCAGGACTTCAACGTCAAGCGTGGACAGTACTTCCTTGTAAAACCGGTTTGGGGTTGATGACCATGCAAACGGGATATACTCCCTGGCAACCAGGCCGGTGCCGAACAACCGGTTCAGGCATTGTATGGCATAGTCGGTACAGTTGTACTCCCTGGAATTAAAAAACCTTCGTTCCTGCCGGATATCCTCAACGATCTCTTTCATCCTTGCATCTGTCTTTGCATCGGTTTTGATTCGCAGCAGGGCATCGCACGGATAATCGTAACCGTGGGGTAATCCCCGGGTAAGGAAGTAATCAATGGTGATCTGCTTTTCAGCCGACGATCTGGGCAATGTGAAATACCGCGCAGGCAGGTCTTTGTCGTGTTCATTCACACGTATTACCGGGGGCCCCCACAGGTCGAAGGAGGTAACGGTGTTGTTTTTCACTGTATCGTATACCACTTCCTGTTTACCGCAGATGACAGTGTCCCTCACAACGATCCTGTGGTTGCTCACCGCCATGCCAACATGGCCGGTATGCCCTTCCTTCGTTGTGTATACGATCAGGTAAATATCGGCCGGCTTCAGGGTAGGCCGGCAAAATCCGGCAAAGGGCTGCAGGAAAATCAAAAAGCAGGTTATATATTTTAGTCTGGCACAGTTCATCACTTGTGTATTTGTTCCACTATTTCTTCTAAAGGCATTGACAACACGATGCGTTGCTGCACATGCTGTCCCCACTTTCCCATGAGTTCATAAGAATAGGCGGCATGGAGGCGGGTCTTCACCTTCCCGGGATTTTTAACGCCTTCCATAAAATCGTTGATCTCCTTTTCAGTAAACCGGAATGAGAAGGCCATCTTTGCGCCCGGGGTCGCGGTGGAAGCCGATCCGCTTTGAAGGCACTTCCTCAGCATTTGAGAAAAGTTGTCATCTCCAACAATGATATTCCCTTCAGCAACTGCCGTCACCGCGGCCGGCCCCATAACCACGGCAGAAGAATCATGCGTCAGCCGGAGGAATTCCCGGATCTCCCGTTCGTTGCCCCGGGTGAGTCCCCACTCGACCAGGAAATGGAAAATACCTCCCGATATTTCGGCGCCGCTTTCATTCTGCCAGGTAACCAGTGAGACTTCCGGTATTCCTCCCGGCTTTTTCGAAAGGCGTAGCGCAACCGGCAAATAGTAATAGCACTGCGGGCAATCGGCTGTCGAGTAAAGAACGGCTTCCGTCTTGCCTGCAGTTTTGACAACCACCCTGGAATCCTCCTGCAGGCCCTGTGAGAAGGTCCGGCCAGGAACAAAAAGAAATATGAATAATGCGTATCTCATTTGCCTTTCATTCATTGGGCACTTCATCAATTAAAATGACTCCGTACTCGTCCTGACCGCGCTGCATCACCTTACGTCCTTCCCTGAAGATCCAGGTTATTGAGTAGTCGACGATATCCGTGTCCAGGGGCAGGATGGCCTCCAGGTTGTAGTCGGCCTGATCATCCTTTGTCTTGATGGTGACCCTGTCTTTTTTCGTGCGATCAAAGAAAGGGTAGCTTATTTCCACGGAGACGGCAATCACGCCGGTATCTTCCAGTTTTTTGACATCACCGATGAGATCGATTTGGCGGTATTTGTAGGGTGTATAGAGGTTGATGACCGGGCTGTTTGCTGTAACCCAGTCAGCGACGTAATTGCCATCCTTTTTGAACTGCCAGTTCACGAGATAGTCATAGTCCAGCCAGCCGGTTCGGTTATTGTCTCCCTTGTTCAGATAAATAAGCTTTGAAGTCCCGTCGTATTCGCTGAGCACATCCTTGTTCACAAAGATCTCCCTGACGGTTTCATCGCCATTCTGATGCTTCTTTCTCATGGTGACGCTAACGCTGCTGATCATATCTTCAAACTCGTCCCTGATGCTGCCATCCAGGTTGACCAGTACCTCGCGCTGCTGGAAGGCCGGATCGTCGATCGCAACTTTTCTGAATATCCTTTCGTTGTCGCCAAAGTTTTTGTGCAGGTCACCGATGTTAAAGGTCAGCAGGTGATGCCGCTGGACAAGCTTTCTGGAATTGATCTGCACGACGGTCTCTCCGCTGGTTCTTATGGTTTGTTTTTTGTAGACGTCTGAACCGCCTACCAAGCCGCCCAGCAGTCCCCTCCTTCCGAATATTTCTTCAAGTGCCCCCCTGGTCTTTTCAGGTGGAATAGAATCAGGGCGAACCGGGTCGAACATGAGTTTGAGCAGGCGGTCGTAAGCCAGGCTCAACAGGTCCGAGGCAATGCTATCGTTCCCATACGTCTCCATCCGGATGGCGCCATTCTGGATCAGCGAGCCAAAGGATTTCTCCACATCGGAACTGTAAAATATCGCGTCGACGCTCGAATTGGAGTACTCCGACTCCTGCACCTGCGCCCAGTCGACGACCAGCTGGCCATTATAGGCATTGGTAAGTCCTGAAAATTCAAGGTCAAAGGTGATGGAGATATCAGGCGTTGCCATTTTGAAGCTCTCCATAAGCAGCCTGGCTTTCAGTGGCTCAACCAGAAAGGAAAAGGCGACCCTGGAATTCTGGAACACGGGTGCCACGCCGGTGCCGATAATTTCTTTCTGCTCCTTTCCGTCAATGAGCAGGCTGGAGATCAGCATGAATTTTCCCGCGTTGATCTCTACAGGACCGGAGAGTCTAAGATCCTGCCGTTTCAACTTTCGTTTGAGTTCCCGTTCCGCCTTGCGTACCTGGTCTTCCGGTGTATCGTAGAGCACCAGAAAATGAATTAGCCCCCCGCCATTGGCTTCCGTGATGGAAGAGCCTGAAACAGGTGCATCCGTGTTTTCGACCGCATACTGCAAAAAGGAAAATTCCGGGAGATCATTTTCCGTGGTTGCCAGTCTTCCCCGCGATGGCAGGTAGCGGTATTGTGTGCTGTCGCCGTATACGGGGAAGCAGATCAATCCTTCCGCTTCAACAAACCCGCCGACGAGGACCGGCTGGGAATATCCTGTGATGAAAAGTCCGAGAAAGATCACTATCGTCATCCATCCTTTCATAGGTCATTTTGTTTGGGGGGGAGGAACAAGAAACAGGAAGTCATCGTCAAGCACCTTCAGGTCGTCCTGGATTGTTGCATTGTTGGCATACCAGTTGACCTGATAAACAATAGGCTGATCTTTGTCGTGATAGACCGTGGTCTTTATTGTTTCGAGCGGTTTATCGCTCCTTACGATGACCATTCTGCCTTTGTGCGGGCGCTGAAAAAGGATCGATGCAAAGCGGACGCTTACACTCTGGATCTTTCGCTCTTCAAGCAATTGCCGGTCGAGACTGATTTCGATCTCGGACTTATCGATCGGAGGCTCGATGGAAACAGAAGACAGGCTTGTTGTCTTCCAGCCGTTTTGCGGAACCGTTATCATGCTGTCAATACCGATGAATTTCCAGCCGACCTTATATTTGAATTCCTTCCACCCGTCCGTCAGATCTCCAAGACGGTGGTAGGATAGCGACTGAAGGAATTCTCCGGAATCAATTTTGGATTTATTGAAAACGAGGTTTCCTGTGTACCCTGCGTGGTGGCCGTCGGGATAGTCCTTTTCCACCAGCACAAATGCCTGATCGATGATATCTCCAAAGGAACCGATGAAGTTTCCGTCAACCTGGAAATAGACTTCACGCGACTGAAAGTCGGGGTCGTTCAGGTCGACTACCCTGAAGTACCTTGGGTCGTCCTTGAACTCATTGTAAAAACCGCGAATGTTGCCTGCCGAATAGACCGGTACCTTAATAACAGTTGACTGATTCAGGTTAAGAAAGAAATGAAAGCTCCTGATCTCCGTTTTCTTTTTCAAAACGAGTTGATCATCCGGAATATAGTTTTGTGTACCGTCGCCTGCAAAAAATCGTACAAAAGCCCCGCGCTGGTATCTTTCCTTGAGGTCTGTCGGGCGGGCGCCCGTCTCCAGCACCGGCGCTTTCGCCCAGCCCGTCTTTACATCAAACATCAGACTGACTATTTTATCCGTGATGATGGTGAGTATGTTCTGATAAGCCTCCGTGCTGACATTGAGTCCTTCGGATAAGTCGGCTACATCGATCTCAATTGCCCCATGATGGCAAAGGCTGTCCAGAATTTCCGTTGCCTGATCCCTGGTGAATCCCGACTGAACATTGTCAAACGAACTGAAGTGGTCGTATACCATCTCCAGGTTGGCGTTGACGGTAGCATGATAGGCTTTTGTCTTCGCGCGGAAATATCCTTCAACGACGATCGATACATCAGAAGTCGCACCCTGGAATGAGTCCCAAAGCAACGTTGCTCCCTCTGGTTCGAGGTGTGCGGCGATGGCGGCCTTCGATCCGGGCAGGAAGGGCGCCTTTCCGGACGTTATTACATTTGACGTAAATCCGCCGCTGTCACCGGCATCGAGAATAGTTGAAACGATACGGAATCCGGGAACATCGCTGGCCTCATCTTCCATCATCGGCACGGCGCCCATCACAACCGCTTCCGGAAACTTCTCTTTTAATTTTTGTTCGAGGCTTGCAACTTCCTCTTTAGTCAGGGAGAATTGTACCAGCGCATGGAACAGGCCGCCGCTGCTTTCCTTCCCGCCGGCACCCACATACTTGGTACACATGAACCCAAACTCACCGGTATCCGATCGGAAAACCCGGGGATATGGCGGTATATAATAATAGGCGTTCCCGTTCTCGCTATCCTGAAGCAGTTGTATTCCGTCGATCTCAATCCTTCCCTCATCGTACTTGACTATTGCGTTCGCCATGTGGGTGATGAAGGGCAGGCAGACCAAAACATAACTGAAGAATCGATGCACAGTGCGGGCGTTTAATCCTGTTTTTTTTCTCTTTTGCCCTTTGTCCGCCTCACCCCGAAATGGTTACCACGGTTTGAAAAAATTTTCCCGGGCGGCGGCCGGAGAAAGGTGGCGCATGAACCATGCGTCGTAATCGGGGCCACCCAAATGGGTTGATTGTCAATCTTCTCAGGTCACCGGAATGCTGACCCTACCGCGGCCTGGCGCGAACCAGAACCGGCGTTGGCCGGATAAGCAGCCGGGGTGACTGGCTTGCCGG
>DATBVZ010000291.1:0-2229 GCA_036515095.1 Cyclobacteriaceae bacterium
GCCTACCAGGAAAATCGTGAAGAACTGCCATTCGTTATTGATGCCTACGAAGCTTTGATCATGTCACAAACTCAGTACCTTGATACCATGCAGAAGTATTATCGAATGATCGTAGAGTATGAAAAACAATTGGAGAAATAGGAAAAAAGGCCCGTTATATTGAAAAGGCCCCCAAAAACCAGGTTTATTGCAAATTTCTGTAATCCTTAGCCAAGATTTTGTAATAACCCTTAAAACTCCATCACGTATATTTACCCAGCATTGAAAACCTTTCGAACCATATTATCCAGTTTCCTTGCACTCATCATGCTGACATCTTCTGTCAGCCCATCGGTGAGTTTACATTTTTGTGCCGGTGAAATTCAAAATGTAGCTATTTTCGGAAAGGCCCAGTCTTGCAAAACGGATAACAATTGCGATCACGGCAAAAGAAAGAATCATACGTCCTTACAACAAAGGGGATGTTGTGAAGACGCTATGGCAATTTGTATGCTGGATGAATACTCATATGCAGCAAAAGAAAAAATTACCATTGAAGTTACTCAGTCTTTTCTCATTCCTCCTGTTAGTTTGATTGAGAATGCAAATTCTTGCAAGGCGATAGACGACATCCATCACCGGTCTTACAAACCTCCTTTAATCGATCGGGATATCACGATCCTGATTCAGACCTTCCTTATTTGATTTGTGAATTTTAAACAGGTTCTTTCTCCAATCGCAGGGGAAAGACGAATCGATATTTTTTTTAATTCAGAATCAAGGAACAAATCCTGACATGTTAAATAAATTAATTCGCTATTTCTTAGAAAACAGGCTTGTTACAGCAATATTGGTATTGATCTTTATTGGCTGGGGCGTTTCTACAGCGCCCTTCAACTGGAAAATGGATTGGTTTCCGCGTGATCCGGTTCCCGTAGATGCGATCCCGGATATAGGGGAAAACCGACAGACTGTATATACCGAATGGATGGGCCGGTCTCCGCAGGACATTGAAGACCAGATCACCTATCCCCTTACAACAGCTTTATTGGGATACCCGGTGTCAAAACAATCCGAAGTAGTTAACCTTGGTAGGCACGGTAAGATTAATAAGGGGTGTTAAACCCGGCAATTCAATTTTATAAAGTTATGGCAAAGCCATGCTGCGAAACCGGTGATTCCAAGCCAACCCCTTCATGGAAGGTATGTATGAGGCGCGCCTGGTACGTGACGCTGATTGTCATTGTATAAATTCTTCTTTGGAACCAATTACATGTTTAATCTTAAAATAAATCGGATTATGAAAACTAAAATGATGATGTTTTGCCTGGCGTTAGTGGGCTGGGGAGCTTACGCCCAGCACGATCACGCTGGACATGGAGATCAAAAGAAAATGGATCAAAGTATGGTCATGTTTAAGGATGCCAAACTTGGAGCAGCCTATGAATATTACATTCATATTAAAGATGCACTTGTTGCTTCAAAGACTGATGAAGCAAAAATGGGAGCAGGCGAACTGCAGAAAGCACTGAAAGATGTCAATGGCTCGGCTAAAGCAATTGAGTTGTCAGAAAAATTTGCCAGCGCTTCCAATCTGGCAGAGCAAAGAAAAGTATTCAGTACGTTAAGCAATGAAATGACTGCTCTTGTTAAAGCTGGTAAACTTTCAATGGGTGCATTGTACCTGGAGTACTGCCCAATGGCCAATAACAATGAAGGCGCGTACTGGCTCTCAAACGAAAAGGAAATCAAAAATCCCTACTTCGGTGACAGAATGTTAAAGTGCGGCTCTGTCAAAGAGACCATTCAGTAAAGTTGTGTCGGCCATAGGCATAACTAAAATAAAAAATATGAAAATATGAACAATGTTAGTATGACCTTGACACCGGTATTGCGCAAGTTTGCACTTACCACTCATATCACTTTCTCAGTTGGGTGGTTTGGTGCAGTAGCCGGATTCTTAGCTCTCGCTGTTGCCGGACTCACCAGCGGGGACGCTCAAATAGTTCGTTCTGCTTATCTCTCCATGGAGCTGATAGGCTGGTTTATTATTGTCCCGGCTTGTCTGGGCGCTTTACTGTCGGGAATAATCCAATCATTAGGTACTCAATGGGGTCTGTTCCAGCACTATTGGGTTCTTGTAAAACTACTGTTAACCATTGCGGCTACAATCATTTTGTTGGTGGATATGCAGCCAATAGGTTTCATAGCAGACATGGTATCGCAGAGAGCAATCTCGAATTCCGAATT
>DATBVZ010000292.1:0-4216 GCA_036515095.1 Cyclobacteriaceae bacterium
CGGAAGCCAGGATGATCTTGTCCCGGTCAAGCCCGTTCTCTACCAGTGCTTCGGTAAGCAATAATCTGTCATCAATATCATCGTCTGCGATAATAACCATCATGCTGCCCGAAACCATGTGGAGGGATTTTGAATGAATAATATAGGAATAATTAACCATTTGTAAAAATGCCGGGTTGGGTTGACCATCTGAAATGATGGCGGTCTGACGGGAAATGGAGGAGGCGCTATGGACCAGAAAATAGCAAAGGATTTGAAAATCAAATACTTAGAGTTAGATCGGGTTGGAAGCGGGTTTGGCTGGCATGCGGGAAGGCACGCCTACGTTCCCGGGGCCGGTACCATTCTATCCGATAAAGTGACAAAATTATCTGACGGATAGATACGCGGTTGTTGCAGTTATTTGGGGGAGTATAATCTTGAAATGAGTCCCTTTGTCAGGATAGGATTCCACCTCGATCTCTCCCGAATGGGATTTAATAATGTTCATTGTGGCGGCAAGGCCTAAACCAATCCCATTTTTCTTGGATGTGAAGTACGGTTCAAACAGACTACCCAGATTCTCTGCCGGAATTCCGCAGCCGTTATCAGCCAAATCGATAACGTATTTGTCTTCATCGCGGTGGATCTGAATACTGATCTTACCGATATTGGGTTGAACGGCCTCGATGGCGTTGACCAGGATGTTTATGAAAGCAATTCTAAGTCTTTCCGCATTGGCGTTGATCAAACAGGGGCGTCGGGGAAAATCAAAGCTGATCGTAATGCCATTCAGACTGGTCCTGTCCTTGGTTGTCTGTATGCTTTCCTCCAGCACGCTTCGCAGATCGAGTACCTGTGGCTGTCCTTCGTCGGGTCTTGACGACTCCAGCAGTCGTGTGATGAGACCATCGATCCGTTGCGAATTTCTGCTTATGATCTCCAGCAAAAATTTGTCCTCGTCCTTTATGCCTGAATCATCAATTTGTTCCACCGACATCTGGATGGTTGACAATGGATTTCTAACCTCGTGGGCCAGTGCGCTGGCCAGACGCCAGGTTGACGCCAGCCGTTCGGCTTGCAGCATTGCCTTCTCCGCCTTCTTCAGGCTCGTGATATTATGAATGACGCCATGGATATTTACCTCTTCAGGGTGCGAATTGTCGGTCGAAAGGGATAGTACACAATTTTTTATATCTCCGCCGGAGTTGATCAGATCCACTTCGAGATCCTTTACCTCTCCTGCTTCGCGCAACCCCCTTTCAATCTTTTCCCTGGAGTCGGGATTTGTGATGAAATCAAACAGATTAAATTGACGGACGTTGTCGGCCGGATTTCCGAAGAGGGCACCAGTCGCTTCATTGAAGTCCTTCAATTGAAGGTTGGAATCCGCAATGAAGATCGCTTCCTTTGATCGTTCAAACACCGCACGGTATTTTTTTTCACTCGATCGCAATGCGCTGAGCACGGCGGCGCGTGATAGTGCGTAACGAATTGATCGTTCCAGATTCTCGCTGCTGATTTCGGACTTAAGGAGATAATCAGCGGCCCCCATTTCCATGGCCTCCTGATCGATCAGTGAGTTTCCTCTTCCGGTCAGTAAGATCAGTGGTTCTTCACAGCCATTTAATAGCGCATCTCTCAATAGATCCAGGCCCGTTTTTGCACCCAATCGGTAGTCAATAAAATAAATATCGTATTTTTTGGCGCAGATCAGCGTTAACGCTTCATCGTAATTGGCGCACTGGTCAACAATGAAGGTGCGGTTCTGTATTCCCCTGATATGTTCCCGTATGATGAAGAAGTCCGTTGTATCGTCTTCCACCACCAATACGTGAAGGGGCTGATCGGAGCTGGGCATTGTCAGTTGTTTTGGTGCTCCGGCATTACCAGGGAAAAGGTGGATCCCTTTCCACGTTCACTGGTAGCGTAGATAAGACCGTTATGCCTGTCGGCGATCTTCTTACACGTAGCCAGGCCAATACCAAATCCCGCATATTCACTCTTGGCATTGAGCCGCTGAAAAACCCCGAATATCAGTTCGGCGTATTCCTGTTCAAAACCGATGCCGTTATCGGATATTGAAATATGGTAAAACTTTTCGGGCGACCGGAGATTCAGGTTGATCTTGTCCTTTTCCTGCAGTACATGCGACTTAACATTGATAACGGGCTGGGCATCATTAACGAACTTCAGTGAATTGCCGATCAGGTTGTTCAGGAGCAACCTGAGTTCGGAAGCAACTCCTTCCACTTGTGGCAATGGGGGAACATTGATAACTGCCCCGGTTTCGGAGATCCTGAATTCCTGGTCGGACAGAACATCCTGGAAGACCCGGTCCAGATTCAGCGGCTCGAATTTGGGGGCGTCCATGTCAAGATTTGTGAACTGCAGTAAACTGTCAATAATACCGCGCATGTTGTTTACCGACGAGAGGATCATGTCAATGTATTGTCCTCCGTCCTTTCCCAGCGCATCCCTATAACGGATACGAAGAAATTCACTTAGCGTGGCAATTTTACGCAACGGCTCCTGCAGGTCGTGAGAAGCCAGATAGGCGAACTCATTGAGCTTTTTACGCATGGGAGCGGTTCAGACAGTTTCCATTAATATACACACAAAAATCAAGTCTATTGATAACGTTTGCCGGGTACCCATGGATTCAGAGGAGTCTCACCGGTTTGATATATACCACATTCACGCCAAACCACGGATGGTGGCCTTTTTCACTTGAACAGTATATTTAAACGTGCTTAGGGCGTGGATTAGTTTCCACATTCTGGAAAAATTATGCACAACACTTCGCGTTGCGGCTTTTAAGAACCTATGACGGTTGGGCTGAAAGTATTCCATTGGATCGAGTGCCCCAAAAAACAAGAAAGGCTCAACAAGGAGCCTCTCATAACAACTACAGACAATAGCCTTACTGTCATTTAGACGTTAGCAGCCTTTAACTGATCCCGGTATCTCTTGATGGCATCGTGCGCTTCACGTATCATTTGGCGCTGGCGGGTCAGCATATTGAATATTTCTTCGGACCAGACAGTCTCGTCTTCGAGCGCTTCGTCGTAAGCCTTGAGTGCAGCGTCTTCACCAAACTCACACAGCTCGAATACTGATTTTGCACTGCCACCGGTGAATGCGGTTTTCAGATCCATCCACGTCCTGTACAGCTTGCCGGAAGCCGTTGTATTCTCCGCTGGTTCTCCGCCTAAACGTCCCACAGCAGAGGACAGTTCGTTAACAAACACCCGGCTTTCATGTGTCCTTTCCAGAAACATTGGTCTGGCGTTGTCGTATCCGGGTTTGTTCAATTCTTCTGTAGCCTTTGCGTACCCTTGAATCCGGTCGTTGTTGATACGGATCAGATCGTTCAACACGTCAATTAATTTTTCGTTTTCCATGGCTTTCATTTTTGCGTTCAACTAATCAATTTATGTCTCCTGCACTTCGTCTAAAAACTGTGCCACGAGTTACGTTATTTCCTTGCTTGATGTTTTGTACCCGTTCCTTCGGGTCGCCCTGTCCACGGTTGTGCAAATCATTGCGCACTACATCCAGGCAGGGTATTTTGTTCTACCCTATACCGCACCCCTATCCCTCTGCCCTGAGGATCTCAATGGAAACTTCGGTGCCATCGCCCTCAAGTCCCTCGGTTATAAGGATGGGGTCGTCAATGAGGATCGCATCCAGCTCGGCGCTGTCGTGCACCACATGCACTTTCGATCCCTTCTGCAATTTTCTGAGTTTCCGTGAAGGTACCGTCGTCCGCAATTGAAGCGGGTAGCCTTGACTCAGATCGTCGAATTGAAAAGACTCGGCGGTAAGTGTAATTGAAGGATCCATATTTTCAATTCCTTTATGGTGTAAAAATGAGGGGCTCCGAAGAGCCCCGGACTTTCTTCACTTCGTTCTTCTTGCTGTAAGGCGAGAAGTGGAGTTGAACTTAATCCGGTTAAGGAATAAACACACAGGGAAGCAAGTCCGTTTAAATCCATTGGAAATTTCGTGCCACAATGTTAAATGGACTAAAATATGAAAACTGGCGTACGGGGTGCTTATAAAAATCCACAACCTGTATAGTTTATCCACTTTTCCTCCCCTGTTTCAACCGATTAAAGGAAATGCAGGTGGTCGTGGGCTGATAGCTCATTTGTAGTCTGGGATAGGTATACAGGATGGCATGGTTTTTCACGGTGTCACTGCGGGAATGAACGGTTTCAATTATGGCAAAGTA
>DATBVZ010000293.1:0-2156 GCA_036515095.1 Cyclobacteriaceae bacterium
CAGGCATCATTCAACCAGGTCATCGAAAACCAACTGTCCCTTTGGAGCGTTATTTTGCAAGCCGACGGCTTTACAATTTTCGTCGTGACCTCCGTCCTGATTGCCGGTGTATTTCTTTCCGGGTTTTATCCTGCGTTCGTCCTGTCTTCCTATCAACCGGCTACCGTGCTGAAGGGAAAGTTCCAGCGGTCCGCTTCCGGCAACGTCTTGAGGAAGGGGCTCGTCATTTTCCAATTCATGGCTTCCTGCGCACTTGTTACGAGCACGATCATCGTCTCCCGGCAGCTGGAGTACATGAATGAAGCTGACCTTGGCGTCGATCTGCAGCGTACAATGGTGGTGCGCTCTCCGCGCCGTACGGCTTTCGATTCAACGTTTATCAGCAGGGTAGAGGGATTCAAACAGGCGGTATCACAATCGGCCGAGGTGCTTTCTGTTGCTACATCCTGGAGCCTTCCTGGTCAGCGGCTGGGAAGAACGTTCAATTTCAGGCTTAAGGAAGAGGGTGCGACAGAACAGTATACCTTAAGTCATTTTCCCGTCGACCACGATTTCTTCGATACCTACAGAATTCCCCTGTTGGCGGGACGAACCCTCCTGCCTTCCGATCATGATCCTGATTTTGACAAGCTCAGCAGTGTAGTGGTAAACAGGAAAGCGACCCAGCTACTGGGATTCCAGGATCCTGGAGAAATAGTCGGAAGGAAGGTTTCCTTTTGGGATAAACACTGGACTGTTGTTGGCGTCGTTGGCGACTTTCACCAGGAGGGGCTTCGTAGCCCCATGGAGCCCATTTTTTTCTTCCCGGTTTACGGGAGCGGTGGTTCCATATCCATCCGGCTGAGGACGTCAGCCTATGAGCCGATGATCGCATCCGTTGAGGATACGTACAACAAGTTCTTTCCCGACAATGTGTTTGAGTATTTTTTCATTGAGGATAATTATAAGCAACAATATCAGGATGAAAAACGGTTCAGCAAGGTAATCGGTATTTTTACGATCCTTGCGATCATCATTTCCTGTCTTGGCCTGATCGGATTATCATCATATACGGCCGTTCAGCGCACAAAGGAGGTGGGCATCCGCAAGGTCCTGGGCGCTTCCATCTACAGCATCGTATCCCTGCTCTCGAGGGATTTCATCCGTCTCGTATTGGTGGCCACAGCGTTCTCGCTGCCGGTTGCCTATTTTGCCATGCAGAACTGGCTTTCCGGTTATGCCTATCGCATAACGCCCGGGTGGTTGTTGTTTGTAACACCTATCATGGTGATACTGGTGATTGCGGCTGTCACGATCAGCTTCCAGGTATTAAGAGCAGCGCTTGCTAACCCTTCTGAAACATTGAAGTATGAGTAAATTGAGTACTTAAAATGGAAAACGGAATTCAAGGACTGGCACTCCGCTTCCTTCGATCGTTCTGTCCCACTTCACTGTACGAAGGCATCGAAGGTGATTTGCGGGAACAGTTTGAAACAGACACAAAAGAAGTAGGAGAGAAGAAAGCAAGAAGAAGGCTGGCCTGGAATGTGATCCGGTTCTTTCGTCCGGGGATCATCTTCCGGAATGCCTTTCCAACAACTGTAATCCCAATCGGTATGATAAAGAATTATTTTAAAGTTGCCTGGAGAAGTATGGCCCGCCACAGGGCGTATACATTCATTAACATCATGGGACTGACATTCGGACTGGCCGTGGCGATCATGCTCTTTTGGATCGTTCGGTTTGAATATAGTTTCGATCGTTTTCATTCAAAGGCAGACAGACTCTATCAGATCAGAACCTTCGATAAGTTTGGGAGCGAGGCGAATTCCCAGGTTCCGCAGGGCGTCATTCATGTACTGCAAAACGAGTTCCCTACGGTTGAGAAAGCCGCGGTCGTATACCGATGGGATCCCCAGGTGATACGTGTAAGGGAGGAAAATCTGAAGCAGGAAAATACCTTTTTCATGCACCCGGAGTTTTTGGAAATGATCGACGTACACTGGGTGAAAGGGTCGCCTTCACAATCGCTAAGCCGGGCCTACCAGGTGGTTCTGGATGAGCCTACCGCTGGTAAGTTATTTCCGAATGAAGATCCCATGGGGAAGGTCATCCGGTATGACAATGCAATGGAACTTACCGTAAGTGGCGTGATCGGCAAGATGCCCGTTAATTCC
>DATBVZ010000294.1:0-4431 GCA_036515095.1 Cyclobacteriaceae bacterium
CAATAGAGACTGCCCCATGGGTGAAGAGGGCCAGGAGAGTGAACACAAAACCGAGGCATGCGCATAAAGCGAGCGCATTTCGTTGTGAGAGGTATTTGGGCATTACAGCAACGCCAAGCAAATAACCAGCGACCAGCGCGATCAGACTGTAAATCCCGAATTTGCTTGCTGTGCTCAGATCGAAGCCGAGGTATTGTCCGTACAGGCCTATCGTATCAATCGCGATAACCTCGACTCCCACATAAACAAAAATACAGATCACACCGAGCATTAAATGCGGAAATTCGAACACCGAACTTTTTCCCTGACTATCGTCACCGGTTGCTTCCGATTCCTCCTCGGGATTGATTTCGGGAAGGTGAGCCCTGAGTACTAACAGGGCGAACCCAGCCAGGACTATTGCCATAATAGTATATGGGGCAATTACCCTTGAAGCAAGAATATCCAATTCAGCGGCAAGCTCACTTCCGCTTAATGTCTCTATCCTTTGAGTTAATGCCTGGGTATCACTAAACAACAATTCGACCAATATGAAAATTCCAATCATGCCTGCTACCTTGTTGCAGATCCCCATAATGCTGATCCTTTTGGCCGCACTTTCTATCGGTCCTATGATCGTCATGTAGGGGTTGGAGGCCGTCTGTAAGAGCGTCATGCCCGTCCCCATCACAAACAGACCGAAAAGAAAAAGAGGATATGCCCTGGTCAGGGCAGCGGGTATGAACACCAGTGACCCGATGGCCATTACACCCAAACCGACCGACATTCCTTTCGTAAATCCAATTTTTTTTAAGATAACGGAAGACGGAATGGCCATTATGAAATAAGAAATATAAAAGGCAAGCGTAACAAAGTAGGCCTGGAAATCCGTAAGCTCACAAGCTTGCCGCAAAAACGGTATAAGCACACTATTAAGCCAGGTAACGAATCCATAAATGAAAAATAAGCCTCCGATGATGATCATCGGCATTAAATACTTCCTAGTATCACTCATAAATTCCGGTTAAGGTTAAGGCTATATACAGTGTGTCGCTGTGTCGTGCGGAGCCGTGATCGATTCATAATCACACGACAAAATTTCACTTGTAAAATTAAAAGTAAGTAAAACATGCAAACACTCCAAATGAATCCCGTGCTTGAACGTTGCACCAGCGCTTCCAAAAATTGATCGGTGACAGAGTCAATGGAACAGGTAATTTTGTGAGAATAGTGGCGGCCAGCCATGCGCACATCACACACCGGATTGGAGGGATTTGATTTTTCAAGCAATTTTGGAATCCGTCACTCGGATACAAGACTGTCTCGTTTCCGGTTACCCTCTTGATAGCTCCTGTACTCCCTGGTCCAGTTGTACCATCCATAAGCGGCGATAATGCAAAAGACCATGTACTGGACTCCAACGAATTTGATCCCCTTCGCAAAATAAATATAGGCAGCGATCAGATCGACCACGATCCATATTATCCAGCATTCAATCTTTTTCTGAATTACAAAGAAGGTGGTGACAATACTCATGACGGTGACAAAGGAATCCACATAGGGGAAAGCGCTTGGCTTCTCGAAGATTACCGGCAGCAGTTCATGAAGATTTTTTGCGAAAGTTCCCATCAGGAGCGTTCCGAAAAGTCCGATGCCGGAGAGCACCACCAACTGCCCCGGGCGCATGTGACTTACTTTTAGCTCGCGCTTCCGGTCCTCCTCACCCTGACGCGGATGCGCCCAACGCCACCAGCCTATGATGTTGGTGACACAAAAGAACGCATACAGAAACATGTCAGGATAAAGCTGGACCTGGTAGAAGAGAAAGAAGAACATCACGGTATTAAGGATGCCGATCGGCCAGCTCAGGATGTTGGCCTTTGCGGATAGCCCTATCGCTATAAAGCCGGCCAGCGTACCGAAAAACTCCAGGTAGCTCATCTCATAACCCAGGATCACAAAGAAAATGTTGTCGATATCGAAGAATTGCAAGTGAGGTGGATTAGGGGTAATGTATTGGAACCATCAATTTTCCGGCGCTTCCTGATTTACAAACAAGCAGTCCTTCCGCCATCCACCGGCAAGTTTATCCCATTGATATAGCTGGCGGCAGGCGTAGCCAGAAATGCTGCCGCTGCGGCGATCTCCCGCGGATCACCGATTCTGCCTGCAGGAATTTCACGGACCATGGCCTCCATTATCTCTGCTTCGGTCTTGCCCGACTCTTCCGACCGGTCGCGTGCCAGTCCCAACAGCCGGTTTGTCATGATTGCGCCGGGCAACAAATTATTGACGGTAATTCCGAAAGGTCCCAGCTCCACCGAAATGGTTTTTGCCCAGTTGGCAACGGCGCCCCGCACCGTGTTCGATACGCCAAGTCCCCGCATGGGGGTCTTCACGGAAGTGGAGATCACATTGATGATCCGTCCGTATTTTTCCCGCTTCATACCGCCGAGACAGGACTGCACCATGATCTGGTTGCAGATGAGATGATTGGAAAACGCCCGGCTGAATTCATCGGGCCGTGCATAAACAGCCTGCCCGCCGGGCGGACCACCCGTGTTGTTAACCAGGATGTGCACCACATTCGTCCTTGTAAATCCCACAATTTTTTGCTTCAGCGTATCCGGATCATTGAAATCCGCGACGAGGTAATTGTGATCCTGCGAGGGGGAGTCTTGCAATTCTTTTGTTGCTGATTTAAGGCGCACCTCGTTACGGGCTACCAGTGTGATTGATGCGCCCAGCAGCGCCATTTCGATGGCAATGGCTTTGCCAATTCCCTGGGTGCTTCCGCATACCACTGCGCGCTTTCCTTCCAGATTGAGGTCCATCGCTTTGCCTTTTGATTCAGGGAGCTAATATAGGGGTAATGGTGCTTCTTTTGCGTGAAGCAGCGGGTATGGACCACAAGGGTGGGAAAATCAAGCAATGGTATTCGGGAACTAGCCTCCGCCAGCCAGCGGAAATGTCGCGGCGATGTGAACGCTGTATTGGTCATATCGGTCCAATACTTCCCTGACATAATTCACGGTCTCCACGCATTTGCAGTATCCCAGTTTGACTGCCGGATCCTGAAAGAATTCCGGCTGGGATTTCTTCACCAGAAATTCCTCTACATGGCCTCCCCAGACAGACGGATCTCTCCCGTATTTGGAAGCCAGTTTCTGCGCATCGGTAATATGACCCAGTCCTGCATTGTAGGATGCAAGAACAAATTTCAGCCGTTCGTTCGCTTCGGGTATGGTTTTGAGCCAGTAGTTGTCCAGGTACTTCAGGTATTTTACGCCCGCATTGAAGTTCTGCACAGGATCGTCCACATTGGTGGCCCCGAAACGCAGGGCAGTTGCGGGCATCAGTTGCATCAGTCCACGTGCGCCAGCCCATGATTCATCATCAACATTGAATCGTGATTCCTGGTAGATCACAGCTGCAAGAAGACGCCAGTCCCATCCAAGAATAGCTGCACCCTCCCGGATCATGTCGTCAAAGGGAGAAAGTTTGTTGCCGCCCAATGAGGAATAGTCGCTGTTCATCCGTATTCGTGACGTCTGCGGACTCTTGTAATACCGGTTATAGATCACCATGAAGGTTGGCTCTTGCTTAATTTCGTCCAGCCATTCATTAAAGACCGCCATCAGTTCCGGTGCGTTTGGTCTCATCCCCCAGGCTATTTGCTGGGGCAGACTGAGAATGGTGCTCACGTCAATATTCGGATAATATGCGGCATTAACGGCAGCAATTGCATGGTCGGCAACTGTCAGGTCGAGACCTCCTTTGGCCACTTGTCTTATGAGTTCTTCACTTTCCGCGTCTGCCGTGTCTACCTTGATTATGATATCACCGCCCATTTCTTCCGAGAGGTTCTCCAGTCTGTCAATGTAGGAGGATTGCCTGAGCACATGTACCTCCATTCCGATCAGGTCTGCAGGGTTGCGGATGAGGGCATCGTCTATCTGATCCGTGGTGAGATCTCTCCAGTTATCGGGTTTTCTTTGCACCAGGACCTGGTAAGAATTAAAATGCGGGTTGGTGAACGCCAGGTGCTGTCTTTGGCGCTTCGTGACGGTAAGCGGAAACGCGATAATGTCTCCCTCTCCGCGGTTCAGTTTACCGGTGGCCTTTACGATTCCGGTAGTGACGTTGATCTTCAGATCGACATTGATATGGCGGGCGAACAGTCGCAGCAGTTCGTAATCGTAACCCATTGGTTCGCCTTTGTAGATAAAATAGCTGATGGAGTTATTGTCGACAAGGGCGTTGATATACCCTCGTTTCCGGATACTGTCGAGATCAATCTCCGCTGCCGGTGCCGGGTATATGTCCTCGTTGAAAGCTGACCGCTGGCAGGAAATAATGAGGGAAAATGCAATCGAAATGCCCAAAATGTACCAAGTACCGACCCGCATGGTGTATCAAAATACGCAAAACCGGGTAAATTAAAAAGCGGAT
>DATBVZ010000295.1:0-11051 GCA_036515095.1 Cyclobacteriaceae bacterium
GCCGGACTATTCTACAATGTCAAAGGACCTACATTGGCAATCGTGGGTGCCGGACTTTTTCCGGATGTATTTGCGCAACCTTTTCATAGTTTGAATTTTAATCTTAATAAATCCTTTGGTCAGGACGGAAAGTTGGCGATGCACCTTAATGTGTCCAATATACTTAGTGATGTCAGGGAGGAAGTCTATGTTGGATTTGGGGCAAGGGATCAATATTTTACAAAATTCAACCCAAAAACTTCGATAACGGCAGGATTGAAGTATTCGTTTTAGCTTCTCAAGCTTCAGGAAATGCCTTAAGGTTGGTATCTCACCTAACAAGCTTGCTTTTCACCGTATCCAGGCCCGGGCCGGACGCATCGATCTGCAATAGTAGAACTTGCAGCACCGTGAAAAGCGCAGTAACGCTGCTATCACGGTAACTTTTTTCGGGGTTAGCATGTTTTATTTTTAAGCTAGCAAAAGCCTCCGAACTACAATAGGTATTGAATTCAGAACACATACTCATTCCGGGCGGCTCAGGACTGATCGGAACCCGGCTAACGGAACTAT
This sequence comes from Cyclobacteriaceae bacterium, assembly GCA_036515095.1. GTDB lineage: Bacteria > Bacteroidota > Bacteroidia > Cytophagales > Cyclobacteriaceae > ZC4RG29. The sequence continues at coordinate 553 of DATBVZ010000295.1, forward strand.
TACGCCAGAAAGGGCATGTTGTAGCCCATTTGAGCCGCTCCGGAAAAAACGGTCCTGTTACGACCTATCCATGGAACCCTGATGACTTTTGGATTGATCCGGCGGCGATAAGGGGCAGGACTGTAATTATTAACCTCGCCGGGGCAAACGTTGGTGAAAAGCGCTGGACAAAAAAAAGGAAGAAGGAGATCCTTGAAAGCAGGATCAAGTCCGCTGCGATTCTCTGCAATGAACTAAAAAGAGGCGATCATCAGGTCCATACGTACATTTCTGCTTCCGGGACAAGTTACTATGGCACGAATAACGACGTGAAGTTTTTTACGGAGGGGGATCCGCCAGGGCATGATTTCCTGGCAGAAGTAACGCAGGCGTGGGAGAATGAGGCGGATACAATCAGCACGACAGGAGTTCGTGTTGTTAAATTGCGCACCGCGCCGGTCCTTAGCGCCGACAATGGCCTGCTGTCCAGGTTCATCACACCCATCCGTTGGTTTGTCGGGGCTCCCCTGGGTACCGGAAAGCAGTTTATGAGCTGGATTCACATTAATGACATTTGCGGGATTTATGAGTTTGCTATGGAAAACAGAACGTTGGAGGGTGTTTTTAACGCGGTGGCGCCCCAGCCGGTGACTAACCGGGAGTTTGTAAAATGTATGGCTCACGTCCTGAAACGCCCTATTTTGTTACCTCCCGTACCGCATTTTGTGTTGCAGCTGATGTTTGGTGAAATGGCCGTTGTGGCAGTTGGGGGGAGCAAAGTCTCTGCGGAGAAAATAATGAAGGCCGGGTTCACTTTTCAATTCGATACCTTGTCAAAAGCAATGAATGATATTTTTTAATACCACGCATGTAAGAAAACTCGTTGTATACAGGAATCCAATACCTGACTAATTGAATAGTTTTGTATTTCGGAGACAATTTTTTAAACTTTTTTAGCGAATGAGGGCGGAACAGTTAAATCACACAACCGACGAAGAAGAGCGGATCAGAAAAGCATTTAAGGAAAAGGATTGGGCGGAGATCAAGAGTTCTGACTCCTGGGTAATTTTCAAAGTGATGTCGGAGTTTGTGGAGGGCTTTGAAAAACTGGCAAAGATCGGCCCCTGCGTAACCATATTTGGTTCGGCCCGTACGGAACCGGGGCATCCGTACTACACCACCGCCGAGGAGATCGCCTATCAGTTGGTGCAGCACGGCTACGGCGTCATCACGGGCGGCGGACCGGGAATAATGGAGGCGGGGAACAGGGGGGCTAATCGAGCTAACGGCAAGTCGGTGGGGCTCAACATATTTCTGCCGTTTGAACAAAAAGGAAATATCTATATCGATAAAGATAAGCTTCTCTCCTTTGATTATTTTTTTGTTCGCAAAGTAATGTTTGTCAAATACTCTCAGGGCTTTATTGTGATGCCCGGAGGATTTGGCACCCTTGACGAACTCATGGAAGCGCTCACATTGATACAGACACAAAAGACCGCGCGGTTTCCTGTTGTCATGGTGGGAAGGAAATTCTGGAAAGGATTGGTAGGCTGGTTTGACGAGGCGCTGGTGCGGGAAGGGATGGTTGGAGAGGAAGACCTCCGGCTGTACAACCTCGTTGATACACCCGAGGAAGCGGTTAAGGTCATAGATGACTTCTACTCCCGGTACCTGCTGGCGCCGAACTTTTAGTTTTTTTGTGCTTTCATCTATAAGAGACTGTTGATTATGAAATTAAGTACCTCAGACTTTTTAGCAGCGGCGTCACTGGTGATCCTTTTTGGATACATCACCTACAGCGAATCAACTGGCCGTTCGAAGGTGGCTTCAATCTCCGATCCCGGAACCATGATCGTCGACCTGGAGGAACGCAGTCATCCACTACCGGCCGTATCATTTGACATCCCCGAGGGAACAACGTTTGCGGGGGAGGCGGTGCCTCTTGATATTCCCGATGTGCGTGAGCGATTTGACAAGGAACTTCAGATTAACACCTACTTTCACAGCAACACCATATTCCTGATCAAACGGGCACACCGATGGCTGCCACAGATTGAAGAGATCCTTCGATCCAATGACATTCCGGACGACTTCAAGTACCTGCCGCTGATCGAAAGCAACCTGCTCAACGCGATTTCGCCCAAGGACGCAGTCGGATACTGGCAGATCCTCGAGGAATCCGGCAAGGAATTTGGCCTCGAGATCTCCCGGGAAGTAGATGAACGTTACGATCCGCTGAAGGCCACCGAGGCCGCCTGCAAGTACCTCGCGCGTGCCTATCGTAAATTCGGCAACTGGACAATAGTGGCTGCATCCTACAATCGTGGCATGTCTGGCATGCAACGGGCGCTCGACGACCAGAAGGTAAACTCCTACTACGATCTTTACCTCAATGAAGAGACATCGCGGTATGTGTTCCGCATTCTGGCCATCAAGGAGATTATCCAAAATCCTGAGAAGTATGGATTCCATATCCGGCAGAAGCACCTGTACAACCAGGAACCGTTGCGGTATGTGGAAGTAAATGAAACCATCAGGGATTTAGTGGATTTTGCAAAAGACCAGGGCACGAACTACAAGCTGCTGAAACGGCATAACCCCTGGTTGAGAGAAGAAAAACTCACCGTCAGGAAGGGCAAGTCCTATCTCATAGCGCTTCCATCCTGAGCCGCACCATAATGGAATTCCGGCGGTTCGGCCAATCCGCACATATGCACATCACCTTAATTCCAACCGGTGAAGCTTCCGTTGTTCGTGACAGAATAACCGCCGGGTTGTTTGTGAACCCTTTTTGCGCGGCTGTGCTTCTTTGATTGCCCGCGGTACAGTTGCTATATTCACGTCACAGTTTGCTCCCCGTAACGGAATAAATGAGAAACAACCGGGGCTTAACTTCACTTCTAATGCGACCGTATATCCTTGCCGAAAATACCTGGAAAACAATCAGGGATACTGAATTTGAGGTTGCTGTGCTTCCCTGGGGCGCCTGTGAGGCACACAATTATCACCTGCCTTATGGAACGGACATCATTGAGGCTGATCGTGTGGCTGCCGAAGCCGCGCGGATAGCGTGGGAGAAGGGGGCAAAGGTGATCGTGCTTCCTACCATACCCTTTGGTGTGAATACCGGTCAGCCCGACATAAAGCTGGATGTGAATATGAATCCATCGACCCAGCTGGCTGTATTGAGCGATGTAATTGAAGTGCTGAACCGGCAGGGAATACTCAAGCTGATCATTCTGAACAGTCATGGCGGCAATGATTTCAGGCCCATGATCCGCGAACTGGGACTCCGTTACCCGGAAATGTTTTTGTGTACATGCAACTGGTTTCACGCTTTGGATCAATCGAAATTCTTTGAGAACCGTGACGATCATGCCGGCGAGATGGAAACCAGCGTCATCCTTCACCTCGCGCCCGATCTCGTACGTCCGCTGAGCGAAGCCGGCGATGGTCACGCAAAGAAATTTACCTTTGCTGCAATGCGGGAAGGCTGGGCGTGGGCGGAACGCCGGTGGTCGCAGGTGACGAAGGATACGGGAGTTGGTGATCCCCGAAAAGCTTCACACGAAAAAGGAGAGAAATACTTCAAGGCGGTGACCGGAAAGGTAGGGGAATTCTTTTACGAAGTGGCGGTGACAGGCAGGGATAAGCGGTACACCTGACACGAGACTTCCATCCTTCCGGATAAACGCTTTTCGAGGGTAGCGGTGTGTTTTCAGACTTCGGTCCTTGCGACCTCAGGCCTCGAAATCCAGAAGTTATTGAATCCTTCACCGACTTTGATAGCCAGTTGCTGCAGGGCAAGCAACTCCAGGATGGCCAGGAAATTGAAGATCAGTCCCACCCGCGTAGGGTACCGTTCTACGATGTCATTAAACGAGCAGTTAGGCCTGCTATTGACCTGCTCCAGCAAGTACGTTTTCTGTTCCTCGACCGTGTAGGGATACTCGACGATCTGGTGTACCGGTTTGTTCTTTTCAGCTTCAAATCGTTTCAGCACTTTTTCAAATACCATCATGAGCTTGAAAAGATCCACGTCCTGTAACTCGGCCTCTACGTTGGTAACTTCTGCCAGGGCGCGCAGCTCCTTCAGAATATTTCCCCGCTTTTCCTTCATCAGTTCGGTCTCTTCCATACCATGGAATTGCTCGATCACCGATTTATACTTCTTGTATTCCAGAAGGTGTTTGACAAGCTCTTCCCGCGGGTCAATCTCGTTGCCCTGCTCGTCAAGCTGAGGCCGGGGCAGCAACATCCTGGATTTTATTCGCATCAGCGTGGCAGCCACGAGAATAAACTCACTGGCTACCTCGATGTTGAGGTGTTCCATGTTATGCATATAGTCGAGAAAATCGTTGGTAATCGTCGAGATCGGGATGTCGTAGATGTCGAGCTCGTCGCGTTCGATGAAGAAAAGCAACAAATCAAAGGGCCCTTCAAACAAGGGCAATTTTACCTCAAAATTCTCCTGGACTTCTTTCATGGGTTATGCTGGGGCAAATTTATTTAATATCTTTCAATATCCGGAAAGAGCCCGGAAATAACTAAATTTGCAGGATTCAACCTTGAAAGCGGCCTCAAAACCGTTACTTTTAATGGTTGGTAAATTTACAAACCAGGAAAGATGCTCCTAAAGCCCGGAAAACTTCTGGCCACGGTTGACAGTCCGGATGATTTAAAGAAACTGGACCAGGCGCAATTGGTTCAACTGTGTGACGAACTGAGGAGTTTTATTGTCGACAATGTTTCGGTTTATGGAGGGCATCTCAGCGCCAGCCTGGGGGTTGTTGAACTCACCGTTGCGCTGCATTACGTTTTTAATACTCCGGACGATCAGTTGGTGTGGGATGTCGGCCATCAGGCATACGGTCACAAGATACTTACCGGCCGGCGCGATAATTTTCACACCAACCGCATGTACGGCGGGCTTTCGGGATTTCCCAAGCGAAGTGAGAGCGAGTACGATGCCTTTGGCACAGGGCACTCGTCAACCTCAGTGTCTGCCGCACTCGGCATGGCCGTCGCTTCCAAGTACAAGAACGAGGAAAACCGGCAGCACATCGCTGTAATTGGCGACGGTGCGTTAACAGGAGGCATCGCCTTTGAAGGATTGAATCATGCCGGAGTCTCGGAAGCCAACCTGCTTATTGTACTGAACGACAACTGCATGTCGATCGATCCGAACGTAGGCGCCCTGAAGGACTACCTGGTAGACATTACAACTTCGCGTACGTACAACAAGCTCAAGGATGAGATCTGGAATCTTCTTGGGAAATTATCCACATTTGGAAAGAGTGCGCAGGAGATCGTTTCGAAGGTAGAGAACGGGATCAAATCAACCCTGCTCAGTCAGAGTAATTTCTTTGAGTCGCTGAACCTCCGGTATTTCGGACCGGTGGATGGACATGATGTGAATCACCTGGTTACTGTTCTTAACGACCTCAGGAGTATCAAGGGCCCCAAGATACTTCATTGCATTACTACCAAGGGTAAAGGTTACGGTCCGGCTGAAAAAGGAAATGCAACCACCTGGCATGCGCCCGGAAAATTTGACAAGATCACGGGTGAGATAAGGAAGAAAGATTTTGAAACGATACAGCCGCCCAGGTACCAGGACGTATTCGGCCACACCATGGTGGAATTGGCGGGGCTGAATGAAAAAATTATCGGTATTACACCGGCCATGCCGTCGGGTTCATCGCTTAATATCATGATGAAGGAGATGCCCGACCGTGCCATTGACGTGGGTATTGCCGAACAGCATGCAGTTACGTTCTCAGCCGGCCTGGCGACGCGGGGGCTGATACCTTATTGCAACATCTACAGCACCTTTATGCAACGGGCGTATGATCAGGTGATCCACGACGTCTGCATCCAGAATTTGCCTGTAAATTTTTGCCTGGATCGTGCAGGGTTTGCCGGTGCTGATGGTCCGACCCATCACGGTGCGTATGATATAGCCTACTTGCGGTGCCTGCCCAACATGATCGTTTCGGCGCCCATGAATGAGGCCGAGCTTCGCAACCTGATGTTTACAGCGCAATTGCCGCGTGAGGGGAAAGCATTCTCCATTCGATACCCGCGCGGCCAGGGCGTCATGCCGCATTGGAGAACGCCGATGGAGGCAATCCCGATTGGCAAAGGGCGGGTGCTGCGGGAAGGCGAAGAGGTTGCCGTTCTGACCATCGGCCACATTGGGAACTACGCTGCCGCCGCGTGTGAAAAGCTGGCCGAGCGGGGCGTCCTTGTGGGTCACTATGATATGCGTTTTGTCAAGCCGTTGGATGAGCAACTCCTCCACAGGATACTGGCCATGTACAAGAAAATAATTACTGTCGAGGACGGATGCATTCAGGGCGGCTTCGGAAGTGCGGTGCTTGAATTTATGGCCGACAACAATTACCACGTGTTGGTAAGAAGACTGGGAATACCGGATGCCGTAATTGAGCACGGCGATCAGCCGCAACTTCACCAGGAATGCAACTTCGATGAGGCCGGAATTGAGAAGGCATTGCTGATCATGCTGGAGCCGGTGCATCGGGTGTAAACATGACAGAAATTTCATTTCAGGAGGAAGGGAAAGGCAGGGCAGTACTCCTCATTCACGGATTTCCAATGTCATCGGAAATCTGGGGCAAGTTTTCCGCGGGATTAACGCCCTCCTTCCGTGTCATCACCATTGATCTTCCGGGTTTTGGAAAAAGCCCCCTGCCCCCGTTACCGTTTACACTGGAAGAAATCGCAGACAGCGTCCTTGCGAAATTGGATGCGCTGAATATCAGCGAGGTAATCCCTATCGGGCATTCACTGGGTGGCTATGTTGCGCTGGCAATGGTCGCCCGGAAACCGTCACTTTTTCCGGGGCTCGGATTGCTGCACTCCACGGCCAGAGCGGATTCGCCTGAGAAAAAAAGCGCGCGCGACAAAACCATCGCCTTCATCAAAAAGAACGGAGCAATGGCTTTTACCAGCAACTTCATTAACACTGTTTTTGCCGACAGCGACCATCCGGATGTACCATTTGTTCGTGAAATGAACATTCAGGCCGAAACCCCTGCATTGATCGGATATACCGCAGCAATGCGTGACCGCCCGGACCGCATAGCGCTCCTCGCTTCATTTGACCGGCCGGTCCTTTTTATTACCGGTGCCAGGGACCCGGGAATCCCCGCAGATGACGTCAGAGAGCAGGCTGGAATTGCGCCAAAAGGGGAGGTGCATGTTCTGGAGGACCAGGCGCATATGGGTTTGATAGAGGATGTTCCAACAACGTCCTCGCTCGTGTATGATTTTATAATAAGATGTTATGAATAAGCCCTTTACAATAGCTTAGATTTGGCTTTTTGTTCAAAAGAGTATTATATTGTATCATTTTTCGGCGACTTCCTGCGCCATTTATTGGGTCAAAAAAATGGGCGGGATTTTTTTAGAATTTAATGTTTTGAAATAGCTGTATCACTTTAACCAACCTATACGCTCTATGGAAGAATCTCTTACCGGACAATACGAATCATGGAACGCGACAGCCCAAAAGATTGCTTTCGCGCTGTGGGCCGTGGCTATCCTGATTGTGCTATTGCACCTGATCAGACTTGCGGTTACAACAGATGCAAAGGCCAGGTATGATTTCATTAACCGTAGTGAAATTCGTACCCTGTGGTATGCGGCCATCATTTTGATCGTAGGATGTTGCTTCTATGCCAACTCCCGGATTTCAGAACTTACGCCACTGTGGATATTTGTCAGGGGTTTTACAACATTCGCGATGGGCATGATCGTGGCGCTCATCATTCAGAACCTTCTCAAATTCTACTATCCGTTCTTCATCGAGAAACGCCTGAAAGTATTGCGATACAGACCCAGGGTATCACCGAAGACGGGCAAGCCGATGAAGCTGCTGAGTGAAGAAGAAGAAGATGCTTATCTGGACGAAGGTATGCAGGCCGAAGAGAATGTTTTTTCCATCGACTATGACGTTTGGAAGGATGAAGAAACCGGCTATGTGAAGATCGAGAAATACGCTGGTCACCTGCACGCATTGCAATGCCCTGAGTGCAACTACCAGACGTTTAAGGTTGTCAAGGAAGAAATACTGAAAGCCCCGTCGGTTGAGGTGGATGGCGAACTGCTGAAGCATTTCCAATGCGGCTACTGCGGATACAAAGCCAAGAAGTCCGTGATATTGAGAATGTCACAGAAGTTTGAGGAGTCGTCTGCCGCTACGGCCTGACAGGATCATAATTATTCGATTGCGTTCAATTAAAACCCCGGTGAGCCGGGGTTTTTAATGGTAACGTTCGACTTCCGGTTTTTTGGGAAAGTATTCGGTTCAACCCTGGAAAAGCGCGCTCTGTGTGTCCATGGAAACTAAACTCTTCCCGTCGCATAAGGCGCCGGTTCAAAATATCGGATCTCAGACCCCCTCTGTATGAAAAGTGTTGATTACATATACTACCTGTTTTTTGCTTCTGTCGCCCTGCTTGTAATTCTTATCATTTTGATAAGAAGATCCCCCCTCGAGAAGAATACCAAGATTGTCTTATACATACTCTCCGTTCTCTCTCCCTTCATGGGGTTGATTGTATATCTTATTTTCCACTTCAAGAGCAAGAAGCAGATACGGACATAGACCGTCCGGTAAAAATCAAATGAAAGGAGAACCGTGAGTCGTTGCGGTTCTTATTTATTTTGGGTGGATTTCGACGCGTCCTGAGGGATTACAGAGTGTACCGCAAACTTGTTTTCCCTGGTCAACCGATATCACAGGGAAGTTTGATCTGGTCGGAGTAAAACTTCATTCTGGAATGCGACTGATCCAGCAACGTGATCTTTTCAACAGCGGCATGCTTATGATTCACAAACACCTCGAGATAGAAATCCTCCAGCAGATAGAGATTCACTTTATACCCGTAGTAGCGTATAGCCATGACAAAAGTTCCCCGTTCGTAAAGAACATTTATCTTGCTGGCCAATGACAATTTGCTATAGTCCTTCCACGTAATCATATACGCCGCTTTCACATCACCAAAGATAAAAATTCGTCTTCTGCCATGCTGTGCAGTTAAACGAAAAGTTAGTTCAAAAATCGGATAGACTTGCGATACCTTTTATGGCATCGAAAGTTGAAAGTAATTTAATAAAACTTTAACTTACATACCTCATTGTGTCCGCACACGATTAGCTACGCATAATTATTTGAAGGGAAAACGGGTTTATTGACATGCTTGGTGGGATTCAAACCTTAGCTGTATTTACGATAATTGCAGTACTGTCAGCCGGCTGTGGAAAGCAACCTGGTAATGAAAGGCTTCCCACGGTAATCAGCTATAATTTCCATGTACGTCCCATACTGGCCGACAAGTGCTTTGCCTGTCACGGACCGGATGCTAATAAACGCGAAGCCGGACTGCGGCTTGATATCCCCGATAGCGCTTACCGCCATTTGAAGGATAACCCCGCCGCATTTGCGCTGGTGCCGGAGAAGCCGGAAGAATCCCACGTGTTCCTGCGGATTTCCTCCCCTGATACCACGGAAAGGATGCCTCCGCCATCATCCAATCTTACGTTGTCAGCACGCGACATAAAGATTATTGAGAAATGGATCAGGCAAGGCGCAACGTATGAACCACACTGGGCTTTTGTTGCACCCGAAAAACCAGCGATCCCGGAAGTCGAAGCAGAAAACTGGCCTCAAAACGAAATCGATTACTTCATCCTCCGGTCAATCGAAGATCACGGCCTGGAAGCCGGCGGGAAGGCGGACAAGGAACTCCTGCTGAAACGGGCAAGTCTTGACATCACCGGACTGCCACCTTCCCTGGAGATGATGGACCGCTTTCTTGCCCATGATTCACCCGATGCGTGGGAACAAGTAATTGATCAGTTACTGGCAAGCCCGGCGTACGGGGAACGCATGGCCATCTATTGGTGTGATGTGGCACGCTACGCCGATTCCTACGGCTACCAGGATGATAACCTGAGAACACAATGGCCATGGCGCGATTGGGTAATACATGCGTTCAATACCAACATGCCATACGATCGCTTTGTTACCTGGCAGATCGCAGGTGACATGCTGCCTGATGCCACAAGGGAACAAGTGCTCGCAACAGCATTTAACCGCAATCACAAGTTTACCGAAGAAGGCGGGGTTATCGATGAAGAGTACAGGATCGAGTACGTTACTGACAAGACAAATACCCTCGGTAAAGGACTTTTGGCGTTGACTGTGGAATGCGCCAAATGCCATGATCACAAATATGATCCCATTTCCCAAAAGGACTACTACAGCCTCTTTGCATTTTTTAACAACACCTATGAAAAGGGTTATGAGGGTGATATAACGCAGTCAAAAACAGCGAAGCCGCCGATGATGAAATTGAGCGACCAGGAGGTTCGGGAAGTCCTTACATTCATTAGCAAGAAAGATACCAGTTCACTGCTGGTGTCGGTTATGGGTGAGCGGGACAGCCTTCGGAAAACCTATGTCCTTAATCGTGGAAACTATGACGCCCCGA
>DATBVZ010000296.1:0-23860 GCA_036515095.1 Cyclobacteriaceae bacterium
AGACGGCGCCTACGACATCCGTTACGAGATCATTAAAAAGAGAATTGACAAGGCAAGAATTAAGAATGAGATGGAACGGCTGACGAAGCCGGGCAAGATTGCAATTGTGTACAGTCAACCGAAGGTGGCGAACGAGTACAAAGAATACTTCAATCACTTGCGAAACAAGAACCTGATAACCGGAGAGGTTGAAGACTTCGAACTGGAGGAACTACCCGGCGCCATTGGCCTGCGCGCGCTGCGAATTACCGTGGCACAGCCCGGCAAGGAATCAAAGGCGCACACCGGAAGGGATTTGCTAAAGGACATAGAAGAAGCAATCGAACTGGATAACTAGCGGCGCGACTTCCAAGACTTTTGTGTGAAAAAATTCGAAATAAGCCGTTGCAACATATGTTATTCCAGTTTTCAGGCTTATTTATCCAGCCGATATTAAGCGGCATAAGGCCGGCGCTTCAGGCTATCAAAATGGCTCTTTGCGCAACCGATTACACGTTTTCCAGAGGTATTTGAATGGGATGGCTACTCCTCGGTATCCGGTGCGTCCTGAGCAACTGAGGGTGCTGCACTGCCTCGAAGGAGCAGTAAGCGCTGCCGGTTGGCTTTCCTCCCGAATATCAACATTGCAGGGAAGTACAGAACGTAGGTGAGCCCTGATAGCATTGGCCCGATAACTGCGTGAGGGATCGTCAATGCAAGAACAACGGATGCAAGCGGGATCAATGCCATGATCAGATTTGCAGCAACACTCGTCTTCGTGTCAAAAACCTCCAGCTCAGTCAGTTCCAGTGCTGCCGAATGCCTGAGGGCATACCGGTACATGAACACCAGCACAAAGAAGATACCCGCGGCACCAAGCCCGTAAATAGCCATCAGCCGGGCCACACTTGCCCCTCCTATCATCTCCTGAAGTTCGGTGCCCATTGATGTTTCCGCGCCAACCAGTCGCCCCAGAAGCGTACCATAAATCAGAACCAGGAGCTGGGCGAGAAATTTGAGCGGGTAGACATAAAAGAGAATGATAAAGACGAGCACGGTGTTCAGGACAACAATGGCAGAATTTCGAAATCCATACCGTAGAAAGAAAATGTAATGCTGATACCATACCAGCATGATGAGCGACATGCACATTCCAAACGGGAGGAGGTCCCTGGTAAAGTCGATAAGTTGATGCAGGTTTTCCGGAGATTGTGTCGAGATAAGAAGAAGTCCGATGCCCAGTGCAAACCCCGTATCGGTTACCGCCTCAATGCGGCCGTGTTCTTCTCCCCGGAGACGGAAGCCGGGATCCATACCGATGTTATGCTTCTTTAGTACATCGCGCAGCATAGGGGCGTCTCAGGGCTTGATTATATACCAAGCTAACCTAACCAATCCCGACCGGGGATGCAAACGGAAGTCAAGAAGGCGGGGAATAAAAGGCGGTGCGTCCAGATGCAGGCGTATTACCTTGCGTGACAGGTACCGCCAATGAAAACAGTGCTCCGATCCATAATGCCTGGAACAAAGGAGGTAAACCAAGTAATTACAGGCACCATGGAAGAAGGTGGCTACAGCGCCGCCGGGTAACGTAATGAACAGATTATTCCAGAACGCTCTCAATTTCATCCATCTTTTTCACATTGTATTTTCCGGATGTGGCATAGACAATCTTGCCGCCGTCATCAAGCACAAAAAAATAAGGGGTGTCCCTCTTTTCGAAATCAAGGGCCTCTTTATACAATTTCAATTCTCCTTTATAAAACAAAATGAAGGGCAACAGATTAGGATCCACATTCTTGATCGCCTTCCGTTTTGCGGTGCCACTAGCCGCAGCGTTAACGCCCGTAAACATGGGAACGAAATAAACATTAACGTCATATCCGAATGCTTCGAAAAGTCCTTTGTTCTTTTGAATGAATTTCTCGAATACGGGCTGAAACCATGAGTTCAGCTCATCCTCGGATTTTTTTGAATAGGCCAATCCAAGCAACGTGAACTTGCCCGTTACATCATCCGGAAGATTCACCTTCTTGTCGTCAACGGTTTCCGCTACCATTCCGGGAAACTGTTTACCGAGTACCTGGGCCTCAGCCACGGATGTTGAAAGCACCAGGAATAAGAGCAAAAAGGAAAGGGTATGTTTCATACTTGAAAAAATGAGTACTACATGAACTAAACCATTGAGGGTATCCAAAGTAAGGGAATTACCCCAAGGCATTGCCCGGGTGGAGCAAATTTGTTTCCAATTTTTCGACAAATGCACACAATAGGTAATCGAACGATTCGGAAGAGTCAGGCGAATCACGATTCAGCGCGCAGAGGCACTGATGACTAATGCCGCCTTACCCACCTTACCTTGTCCGTCAGTGGTCTTCTCTTGCCGTCATGTGGAGGGGATTTCGGGATTCCGATATGAAGGAACCCGATCAGTTTATGGTCGGCGTGGAAACCAAAGAGTTCCTGGGCGCCTTCAAAATAGGTAATGCCGCCGGTGCTGAGGTAGCAACCAATGCCGCAAGCGGTGGCGGTCAGATACATGTTTTGAATGGCACAAAACACGGCACCCGCCTCTTCAATTTCGGGAACGGATCTTCGTTCGTCCCGCCTCATCGCAATGACGATAATGTGTGAAGACAGAAGCGGCTTGGTCAGCAGATTGGTATACCGCTCTTCCCTGAATGTACCGTCCGCCTGCGTAGCCTTTTTGTAATAGTCTGCCTGCAAAGCGGCCAGCGCCTTCAATCCTTCTCCTGTATAGACCACGAATCGCCATGGTTCTGTGAGTTTGTGCGTGGGCGCCCAGTTGGCATTCTCCAGCATCTGATCGATAATGGAGTCATCCACGGTAGCCCCGCTGTATTCTGCCTGAAAAACAGATCTTCTCCGGCGTATGAGTAGGTTGAGGTCTTCAGCATCCATTTGTCAAAAATAGAAATATGCGGATCACGAACGAAACGGGTCCGTTAAACACCCCGATTTATTCATGAACCGTGCCACCTGCATGAACAAAAAAAGCTGTTCCTATGAAACAGCCTTTGTGCGGTATTGGGGGTTTCTTATTTGAGCCCGAAAGCTTTTCTGATCGCATCAACATAATCGAGCTTTTCCCAGGGGAAAAGTTCGACCTTCAATTTCAACTCATTTTGTTTTCCCTTATTGAATACTTTTTCCACAACCCTTGGCTCGCGGCCCATATGCCCGTATGCGGCAGTCTCCGAATAGATAGGGTTTCTCAGTTGAAACCGCTCTTCTATAAAATAGGGGCGCATGTCAAAGAGCTTCTCCACCTTCCTGGCAATTTCACCATCAGACAGTTTCACTTTTGCGGTGCCAAACGTATTGACATACAGGCCGACTGGCTTCGCCACGCCAATAGCGTAAGCCACCTGCACCAGGACTTCGCTGCACACTCCTGCCGCCACCAGATTTTTTGCGATATGCCGCGTAGCGTATGCAGCTGAGCGATCTACCTTTGATGGATCCTTTCCGGAGAATGCGCCACCACCGTGAGCACCCTTCCCGCCATAGGTATCTACGATGATCTTGCGGCCGGTGAGGCCGGTATCCCCGTGCGGCCCACCAATTACAAACTTGCCCGTCGGGTTCACATAATAGTTGACCTTGTCATCAAACAGCGCCTGAACGCGTTTGGGAAGTTTCTTCTTTACACGGGGAATCAAAATGCTGATTACATCCTCCCTGATCTTCTTCAGCATGGCGCTGTCTTTGGCAAAATCGTCGTGCTGCGTCGACAACACGATGGCATCAATTCGCTGTGGCTTGTTGTCATCGCTGTATTCAATGGTGACCTGTGACTTGGCATCGGGTCTTAAGTAGTTGATCTGTTTTCCTTCCCTTCGCAACGCGGCCAGCTCACGCAACAACAAGTGGGCGATTTCCAGCGGCAATGGCATATAGCTATCCGTTTCGTTGGTTGCATAACCAAACATCATTCCCTGGTCACCGGCTCCCTGGTCCTCCTTATTTTTCCGTTCCACACCCTGATTGATATCGGGGGATTGCTCGTGGATGGCAGAAAAGATCCCGCAACTGTTGGCTTCAAACATGTACTCGCTGCGGGTATATCCGATCTTGCGGATCACCTCCCGTGCAATGTCCTGAACGTCCAGGTATGCCTGCGATTTTACTTCACCGGCCAACACCACCTGTCCGGTAGTTACCAGCGTCTCGCAGGCTACTTTTGAATCCCGGTCATAAGCCAGAAAATAGTCAATAAGAGCATCGGATATCTGATCCGCTACTTTATCCGGATGTCCCTCAGAAACTGACTCCGATGTAAACAAATAAGGCATATAGTTTGGCTGAATTTAATGTATTTGGAGAAACACGAACGGCAAATTTAGATGATTTGTCCAAATACCGAAATGACGGATGTTGTAACTATTTTTGAATTTGAATGACCGTTGTTATCGGGAATTGACTGCCTGGAACAGAAAGATCGCCGGAAGTTTGGGAAGCGCTGCGGCCGTGGCTTTCCAGCGTTTTACAGGCATGGTCCTGATGAACTCGGCATCGCCGGTGATGTCAACGGCAACACAAAGGCTGGTATCCGGGCTAAGGGCGGCCAGCATTTTTCGGAGCAACCCATTGTTGCGATAGGGCGTTTCGATGAATACCTGTGTTTGCCCTTTCCTTGCGGATTCCTTTTCGAATTCCCGGATCGCTTTCGCTGCGTCGGCATCGGAGACGGGCAAATATCCATGAAACGCGAAATGTTGACCGTTTAACCCCGAGGATACCAACGCAAGGAGGACGGCCGAAGGTCCAACAAGCGGTACTACGGTAATGGCATTTTCATGGGCATACCTTACGGCTGCTGATCCGGGGTCTGCAATGCCCGGACAACCCGACTCGGATACAACCCCCAGGTGATGACCCTCAAAGACCGGTGCGAACATGGCGGGCAGTTCCTCCTCACCGGTGTCCTTGTTGAATTCCACGAATTGGAGCGACTCAATGGAATCAAAGATTCTCAGGCTACTGAAGTATCGTCTTGCTGTGCGAACATCCTCCGCAAGAAAATGTTGAATGGTTTTAAGTTCATTCTTAACGTGCTCCGGTATAACTTTGTGTTGCGTTCCTTCCGCAATAACGGTTGGAATGAGGTAAAGCTTACCGTACTGTGTCATTTGATCTTGTCTGATGAGCCCTGGTAAAATACTGATCGTTGCAGGCCTTGTCCTCCTGGCTGCCGGCCTTATCATTCAATATGCTGAAAAGATTCCGTTCCTTGGCAAGCTTCCGGGCGACATTGTATACCAAAAAGGCAATGTCAAAGTTTACATTCCAATTACGACCAGCATCCTGATCAGTATCCTCCTTTCCCTCTTGCTTTTTTTCATAAGCCGGTTCAGGAATTAACCGGTTTTGTCCTCCTTAGTTTCAGCACGGCCGAGGAAGTCGAGCACCACTTCAACGAGTTCTCCGGGCTTTTCCGCCTGCACCCAATGTCCCGTGTCCATAGTAACGAGGGTGGCGTTGGGAAAGACCTTCCGTATGGAGTCCATATCGCTGTCTTTGATATAATTCGATTTTCGGCCGCGAATGAATAATGTGGGTTTTTCGAACCGGATTCCCTTTTCAACGGCATCGCCGATCGCCGAAATATTTGC
Organism: Cyclobacteriaceae bacterium; assembly: GCA_036515095.1. Taxonomy (GTDB): domain Bacteria; phylum Bacteroidota; class Bacteroidia; order Cytophagales; family Cyclobacteriaceae; genus ZC4RG29. The sequence continues at coordinate 5,616 of DATBVZ010000296.1, forward strand.
GGCAAGCCCCTCTAAATTCATTTTCCAACCAAATCCCCCATTTTTTTCCCGCTTTAGGTTCTTGAGAAGAAACTGGCGCACAGGACCTTCCGGCACGTATTCTGCCAACTTTTCTTCGGCTTCATTCCGCGAACCCAACTGACCGACAGGCAGCGCGAGCAGCCCTTCCAGGATCCGGTCATGCTGCTCAGGATACGCCTTGGGCGCAATATCCACGACGATCAGGCGATGAACCGAGCCGGGATACCGGGTGGCCACGGTCATTGCGGTTTTCCCGCCCATAGAATGGCCAATAATAACCGGTTGCGAAATGCCATTGCTCCGGATAAAGGCTTCCATGTCGTCTGCAAGAAGGGTGTAGCTAAATTCTTCGCTGTGTGGAGATTGGCCGTGGTTGCGCAGGTCCGGCAAGTAAACATGAAAATGTTTCGCAAACATTTTTGCCTGGGTCAGCCAATTGTCGGATGAGCCAAACAGGCCATGAAGGATTATCATGTTCTCCCCGCCGGTGCCAATCTCCCGGTAAAATAATTTCATAGTTCAAAGGTAAGATTCAAAATTAAATTTAAGCATTGGTATATTTGGCCCTTTACAAAACCGTGCTATGGAGCTAATTGACAATACGTACATCATACAAAAATTACCGGTGGAGGAAATCTGCAGGGAATTCGGAACTCCATTGTACGTGTATGATGCCGATAAGATCGTCAGTCAGCTGAAGAGTTTAAAGGGCGCGTTTTCAGAGGCGGATGTCAGAGTCAAGTACGCAGCGAAAGCACTTACTAACATTTCTGTTTTGAAGTTGCTGAAAAAACACGGAGCAGGAGTCGATGTAGTATCGATAGAAGAAGCACAGATAGCACTGGGTGCCGGGTTCAAGCCCGGTGAGATCATGTTCACGCCTAATTGTGTTGACTTTGAGGAGATCAGGCAAGGCGCGAAACTCGGCCTGTCAGTGAACCTTGATAATTTGTCGGTACTTAAGAAATTCGGGGAAACATACGGAAGCACGTATCCCTGTGGGGTGCGGCTGAACCCGCATATTATGGCGGGGGGTAACTATAAGATATCGACCGGTCACAGCAACTCCAAGTTCGGCATCTCGATCTATCAGTTGCCGCAGATCATGGAGATTGTATATAAAAATGGAATCAAGGTAAACGGTCTGCATGTCCATACGGGCTCGGACATTGCCGAGACGGAAATATTCCTGAAAATGGCCGACATTCTTTTCGGCGTGGCGCGGGATTTTCCGGATCTGAAGTTTCTTGACTTTGGTAGCGGTTTCAAGGTGGCGTACAAGGAAGGGGACATTACTACGAATATCTACGATCTTGGCCTCCGGTTGAGCAAAACCTTCACTGAGTTTTGCGGGCAGTACGGCCGCAAACTTGAGTTATGGATCGAACCCGGCAAATATATTGTCAGTGAAGCGGGGCACCTTTTCACACGCGCTAATGTGGTGAAGGCTACACCCAGCGTGACTTTTGTTGGCGTGAATTCCGGCCTCAATCATTTCATTCGTCCCATGATGTATGATGCATATCACCATATCCTAAACATCTCTAACCCGACAGGTTCCCGGAAGTTGTACACCGTTGTTGGCTATATTTGTGAAACCGATACCTTCGGCGCTGACCGAAAACTGAATGAAGTCCGGGAAGGCGATATTATCGCATTAAAAAATGCCGGAGCCTATTGCTTCTCCATGGCATCCAACTACAATTCACGTCCGCGCCCGGCAGAAGTAATGGTTATTAACGGGGAGGCTAAATTGATCCGTAAGCGCGAAACCATTGATGATCTGCTGAATGGCCAGATCGATATTGACGTATGATTGGTTTAGCAGCAACCCAGAACTATATCCAGTGCTTAGCGGTTTTACATGGGTCAAACATTGCGGGTTATGAGTAAACACTTTTTGCCGTTTCTTATTTGCCTTTTTACTCTTTCTTTTCAGGCTTCATCGCAGATTCTGAAAAAAGTCAGTTGGACCAGCGCGATCAGCCGCACCGACGTCAGGGCAGGGGATCAGGTTGAACTTATCTTCAGGGCAACTATTGACCCGGGCTGGTATATATATTCTGTTGGTTTTGATTATGACTGCGGGCCTATTCCCATGACGCTCACATTCGAAGACAACAAAGGTTTCGAAACCAGCGGTGCATTGCGGGCATTGAACGATGTTGCCAAGCATGACAAGACCTTTGATTGCGACGTCCGGATATTTGAGAACACGGGCGAATTCCGGCAGACCATAAGGATATTGTCGGCGGATGCTGCGGAAATAGCCGGTACATTTGAGGGACAAGTATGCTCTGAATCGGAGGGCCTATGTGTATTGTACGAAGGAGACTTTTTCTTTAACCTGAATGTAACAGGCGCTGCAAAGGCACCGGCCGTCGGGCAAACAGATCCTATAGCAACACCCGCAGCGAAGGACACCAGCCAACCGGCAGTCCTGGCTCCGGGAGGTGTATCAGCAGATACCGCAGAAGCGGCAGGTGTTGGCAAAAACAAGGGCCCCGTACTCGACCGGTCTATCCTTGAAGGGGAAGCATCCTATGGCAAGGATTCCTTTGGCGCACTGCTGCTGATTGCGTTCCTTGCCGGCTTTGCCTCCCTGATCACGCCATGTGTATTCCCCATGGTGCCCATGACGGTCACCTTTTTTCTCAGGGACAATCAAAGCAAGGCGGAGGGTATCAGAAAGGCCGTGATCTTTGGCGTGTCGGTCATTGCCATTTATACTACGGCAGGTACGCTGTTTGCGTTGTTGTTGGGAACGGATGGGCTGAACGCGCTGGCAACGCACTGGGCACCCAACCTGTTTGTGTTTGTAATCTTTATCCTTTTTGCCCTTTCTTTCTTCGGACTGTTTGAGATCAATGCGCCGTACCAGTTGGTAAACAAGGCCGATCGTCAGGCCGAGAAGGGCGGTCTGGTAGGGATTTTTTTCATGGCGGCGACTCTCGTACTTGTTTCCTTTAGCTGTACTGTACCGATCGTGGGAAGCGTGTTGTTCCTTTCTTCGGGCGGCGAAGTCCTCAAGCCCATTACCGTAATGTTCTTCTATTCGCTGGCGTTCTCATTGCCGTTTACCTTCTTCGCGATGTTCCCTGAATTGATCAAGAGTCTGCCTAAGTCAGGGGGATGGCTGAACTCGGTGAAGGTTACGCTGGGTTTTCTTGAACTCGCTCTCAGTCTTAAGTTCTTCAGCATTGCAGACCAGGCCTATCATTGGGGGCTGCTCGACCGGGACTTGAACATCGCCTTGTGGATCGTGATCTTTTCACTCCTTGGATTCTATCTTCTGGGCAAGATCAGGTTGCCGGGCGATACCCCATTGGAGAAAGTCAGCATTTCCAGGCTGCTGATCGCTGTGCTCATTTTTACATTTGTTGTGTACCTGACCCCGGGCCTTTGGGGGGCGCCCTTAAAAGCCCTGGCAGGTTATTTACCCCCGTTGCATACCCATGATTTTGATCTGACGAAGAGCCAGGTTGTTTCGGGTCCCCATCCGGCCTGTGAAGATCCCAGGTACGAGGACTTCCTGCATCTTCCGCATGGGCTGACCGGTTACTTTGATTATGATCAGGCTATTAAATGTGCCAGGAGGCTCAATAAGCCATTATTTATTGATTTTACTGGTCATGGCTGCACGAACTGCCGCGAAATGGAGGCGGTGGTATGGTCGGACCCGCAGGTCCTCACCCGGCTGAAGAACGATTTCGTTGTTGTTGCGCTGTACGTTGACGATAAAACGGAGCTTCCTGAATCGCAATGGTACATATCCACCCACGACGGGAAGCAAAAGAAGACGATCGGCAAGCAGAACGCGGATCTCCAGATCACCAACCTTGACAATAATGCCCAACCGTTTTATGTGCTGGTCGGCCAGGATGAAAGGGTGCTCGCCTGGCCCTATGCGTATGACAGAAGTGTTGCGAATTTCATCCAATTCCTGGATTCCGGCAAAAATAAATTTGAGGAGCTGTACGGTGACTGATTGTCCAAAAAGGCTGACTTAAACCAGTTGATTGTTTTGTTTTTTTTCTCAATGCCATATCTTTGAGACCAGACTTCCGGGTGAAGGTTGATTTTTTTGAATTTTTTCAACTAATATTACTGAGCATCAAATGGTAATGATCTCATGCTAACTTTGCAGCTTCAAATCATTTTTTAGACTAGGAGACATCTTCATGAAAAGGCTATCAACCCAGTTAATTATTTCAGTCGTTACTTTCGCTACCGCTTTGCTATTGGCAGTTTTGCTGGGATCAAGGAATCCACCCGGTGATATGTCCTTTCTTGACACGGATGATTCCCTTCACATTGAGCTGGCCATCAAGGAGCCAACCCTGTTGTACGGGATGTTCGTTGACGATTACATACTGATCGAGGACAAGATCAAACGCAACCAGCTGCTGGGTGATATCCTTTTGAATTATAATGTACCGGCCAACCTGATCCATGAGTTGTCCTCCATTTCCCGCAGCATTTTCGACGTCCGCAAAATCGTACCCGACAGGAAATATACGGTCATATGCAGTTCCGACTCCCTGCGCACGGCGAAGGCACTGATCTACGAGCCCAATCCCGTTGACTTTATTGTATTGAAATTCGATGATTCACTTTCGGTAGACCTTCACCGCCGCGAGGTATCCACAATCGAGAAGAGCATTGCCGGGGTAGTGAACTCCAACCTTTCTCAGACCATAGAGGAACTTGGGATATCTCACGAGCTGACGAATAAATTTGTGGATATCTTTGCCTGGCAGGTAGATTTCCAGCGCCTGCAGAAAGGCGATAAATTCAAGATCATTTACGAAGAGGACCAGGTAGAAGGGGTGAGTGTGGGGATCAGTAAGATCAGCGCCGTTTATTTTGAACACTTTGGAAGTCCCTATTACGCATTTCCGTTCGACCAGGGCGATGGTCCGGACTACTTCGATGAAAAGGGCAACAGCCTGCGGAAAGCCCTGCTCAAATACCCGATCGAGTTTACCAGGATCAGCTCGCGGTACTCCAGTTCACGTTTCCATCCGGTTCGAAAAGTATACCGGGCACACCTGGGAACGGATTTCGCGGCCCCGACCGGGACGCCGATTCGTTCGGTAGGTGATGGTGTAGTACTGGAGGCGCAGTACAAATCCGCTAATGGCAACTATGTGAAAATCCGGCATAACGGAACGTATACCACGCAGTACCTGCACATGTCGAATATTGCGCGGGGCGTTCGCTCGGGTACCCGCGTAAGGCAGGGTCAGACCATTGGCTATGTGGGCAGCACGGGTCTCGCAACCGGGCCTCACCTCTGTTATCGATTTTGGAAAAATGGTGTACAGGTTGATGCGCTTAAGGTTGAATTACCCCCATCACAGCCCATCGGTGAAGATCATCAGGCTGATTTTGAGCAGGTGGAGGAATTCCTGACCGGCCGCCTGAACGCCATTTCGTTCCCGGAACTTTGGGAAGATCCGATTGCCGTTCTTAATTAGCGAAGAACTTCCCGAATATCCGGAGGCTTGGGTAATTTTCCCTGGCTTTTTTTGTTAGAGATGTGAACGCTATGATCCTCGACCCGCATGCGGCATGTTCTAGTCTGTTTGTTTGTACTGCTTACACTCCCCCTTTATTCGCAAAAGGTAGCTTTAGTACTCAGCGGCGGAGCGGCCAAGGGGCTGGCGCATGTCGGCGTGATAAAAGCCCTGGAGGAAAATGACATTCCCATTGATTACATCGTTGGCACCTCTATGGGCGGCATCATTGGCGGTAGCTACGCTGCCGGAATGAGCCCCTACCAGATCGAAAATATCGTTACATCGCAGAGCTTTCTGAGGCTTATCAGGGGGCTGCCCCGGGAAGGGTACAATTATTTCTACCACAGGGACGCGGAGAATCCAGGTTTTCTAAAGCTGGATATGTCCCTTGACTCAACCCTGAATGTGCAATTCAACTCCAGCATTGCCAGCGATGTTTCCCTCAATTTTGCTTTGACCGAAACCTTGGCCCAGGCCTCGGCTATTGCGCGGAATAACTTTGATAGCCTTTTTGTTCCCCTGCGCGTGGTCACGGCTGATATTTTTACCCAGACGGAGGTCATTCTCAAGCATGGTCTTCTCAGCAATGCGTTGCGGGCTACCCAGACGGTCCCCTTTTTTTACAACCCGATCCGTGTTGACGGCCGGTACCTGTTTGATGGCGGGGTGTACAATAATTTTCCGGTCGATGTTGCTACGGAAGAGTTTAATCCCGATGTGATCATTGGCGTCAATGTGTCCACAAAGGTTTTCAATGAATATCCATACGACAATGATGACCGGCTGATAAGCAATTCCCTGATTTACATGTTGCTGGACAAATCCGACCCCACTACCATCAACGACCTTGGCATTTACATTCAGCCCAATCTTAAAGGATACTCGTCATTTGACTTTCAGGATGCAAAGAGCCTGATTGACAGCGGGTATGCTCAGACCATGCGGATGATGCATGAGATCAAGGAAAAAATAGCACGGAGAACAACGTGCGATGAACTGACCGCCAGGCGCAACAGCTTCAATGACCAGAGCATACCGTTCATTGTAGACCGGTTAGGTTTTGTTGGATTCAACGGAAAACAAAGCCGGTACATCAACAGGATCTTCGGTGTTCGTCCGGATAAGCCGCATCCGCTCTATCATAATGACATTCTCAGCGGGTATTACGAATTGGTTTCCGAAGACTACTTCCACAATGTTTTCCCTAACATTGTGCTTGATACGACAATGAACCGTTTTGTGCTCCAACTGGCGAAGCGGCCTCAGCGGAATTTTCAGGTGGATTTCGGTGGCGTGATCGCAACGCGCAACATCAGCAACATCTTTCTTGGCCTTAATTATTACCGGTTCAACAAATCGCTGATTCATACGTTTCTTGGATTCCAGACGGGAAGTTTTTATAAATCGGCGGTAGCCCGTGCGCGAATTGACAACCCGTTTGTTACCAAATTTTATGTGGAACCTTCAATAACGTTTAACAGTTGGGATTACCTGGAATCAGAGGACCTTTTGCAGGATGTTAGCACCACGGTCCTGCGGAGGGTAAACCGAAAAGCCTCGGTTAACTTTGGCTGGCCTGTTGGGCGCTACTTCAAGGCGGCGGTCGGAATCGAAGGTATCAGTAACCTTGACCGGTATTCTAACGATAGCGTGTTTTCCAGTAACGTGACGCTGGATGAGCTCAAGGTTAAAGGCATAAGGACCGGAGTCAATTTCAGTGCGAGTAGTCTCGATAGAAAGCAATACGCCAGCCATGGAAAAGCCATGACGCTCTCAGTGGATTATTTTACCGTTACTGAAGATTACGCGCCGGGAAACACGTCCGTGGATGAGACCCCCTTTAAAGGCGACCACCAATGGTTCCGGCTTCGGTTTTCAGCGGAGCAGTATTTTAACGGGGGATTTTATCATCCCGGATACCTGATAGAGGGTGTGTTTTCCAACCAACCCGCCTTTCAGAACTATTACGGTACGATCATAAACACTTCGGCGTTCCTTCCTCTGCAGGACAGCAGGACCTTGTTGCTGGAGAACTTCAGGTCATTCAACTACCTGGCGGGTGGCCTTCGCAACGTCTTTGTTCTCCGGAATAAACTTGATTTCAGACTGGACGCGTATATTTTTAAGCCGCTGGACTACCTGGTCCAGAGTGCCAGTCAGGACGTTGTAACTGATTCTGACCTGGCCAAAGCCTACCTGGCGGCAACTGCCGCCCTGGTCCATCACTCACCGATCGGGCCGGTAAGCCTGGGGCTTAATTATTACGATGACAATCAGAACCAGTTCGGTGTTTTGCTGCACGTCGGGTTCCTGCTCTTCGACCGGCATTCGCTCGAGTGAAACCCGTATAATTCCATTGCCGTCGTTAGTCGGGCTACCCCTTATTTTGGCGTTTTTATGGCCTGTTCAGGCTCAATTTTTAAAATTTTGACTAAGTTTATCTTTGTATTCTAAACTATCGGCATGAAGAAGATTCTACCTCTCATCGTAATTATTGGGTCATGCTCAATCGCGGAGGCTCAGGTAGTTCAATGGGCAACGAGCGTAATCGAGTTTTCGTCGGAGTTAACGCCTGTTCAGTACTCTGCGCAACAGGCGTTGGGTAAGCCGAATGTTTTGCCGGCCGGAGGTCAAAACCCAAACGCATGGGCGCCGAACAAACCAAACCGTAGGGAATTCATCAAGCTTGGATTCAGCAATCCGATAAATATCCGGCAGGTTGCCATTGCCGAGTCGCATAATCCCAGTGCATTGTACCGCGTACTGGTATACGATGAGGCAGGCAATGAGCATGAACTGAACGTGTTGAACCCAAGTTCTATTCCGCTGAAAGGAAGAATGCTCAATGTCTTCACCGAGGAAACGCCCTACAAAGTTGCGGCCGTAAAACTCGAGTTCGATGGCGCTGCTGTGCCTGAATATTTTGCCATCGATGCCGTCGCAATCACCGATTCAAACTATCCAATCATAGCAGACATTCCGCAGCCCCTGTTGCTTGCCTCCGGGATTGTGATTGAAGCACTGGATGAGAAGGTGAACAGCGATGTAAGTGAACTGAACCCTTTGCTTTCCCCGGATGGCAAAACGTTGTTCTTCAGCCGGAGAAATCACCCTGAAAATGTCGGCGGTGAGGATGACATTGAAGACATCTGGTATTCCGAACTGGATTCCACCGGACACTGGCAGCTTGCGAAGAATATGCGCCAGTTCAATAACACGGGTCCCAACTTCATCAACACAATAAGTTCCGTAACACCCGACGGAAGAACGGCTATTATTCTGCTGGGCAACAGGTACCTGCCAAATGGCAAAATGATGGCGGGTGTTTCCCTCAGCTCCAACATAGGAGGAACCTGGACAACACCGGTTGCCCTTGAAATTACCAACGACTACAATTTCAGTGAGAAGGCAAACTATTTTCTGGCGAACAACCGCCGGACATTGCTGATGTCGGTTGAGCGGGAAGACACGCGGGGCGGGCGCGACCTCTATATAACGTTCATGGGGAGCGACAGCTCCTGGACCGAACCGATCAACCTGGGCGATGTGATCAATTCCGCAGGCGAGGAGTCAGCGCCTTTCCTTGCGCTTGACGATCGGACCCTTTACTTCTCCTCTAACGGATTTAGCGGGTATGGCGGAAGTGACTTATATGTCTCGAAACGGCTGGATGACAGCTGGACCAACTGGTCGGAACCGGAGAACCTGGGACCGGAGATCAACTCTACGTTGGAGGACCTGTTCTTCAACATTCCGGCCAACAGTGAGTACGCCTACTATTCAAGGGGCATCAGCGAGAACAATGCAGATATCTACCGGGTTAAACTTCCGATACTGAGAAAGCCCGAAGCATGGGTTACAGTCAGAGGGAAAATAGTGGATGGCGAGACAGGGCGACCTCTGGGTGCAAAGGTTATTTATGAGCGGCTGCCCGACGGGAAGGAGACAGGTATCGCTCAAACCAACCCTGAAACCGGCGAGTATGAGATCAGGTTGCCGGGTGGAAGTATCTACGGGATCCGGGCAGAGGCGCCTGACAGAGTATCCGAAAGCCAGAACCTCGACCTTACCGGCATCACGGAAGACAGGACCATTGATGTCAGGGATTTTAACCTTGAAAACATCAAAGTCACCGCTATTGCCGAAGACGTAACCGTAGTCATGAATAACGTTTTCTTTGATTTCGACAAGGCCGAACTCAAGCCGGAGTCTCATCCGGAACTGAACAGGATCGTGTCGTTGATGATGGAGCGGATCGGCATGGAAATTGAGGTTGCTGGTCATACGGATGCAATGGGCCCTGAATCCTACAATCAGGGGCTTTCCCAACGGAGGGCGAGGGCGGTAGTTACCTATCTTTCAGAAAACGGTATAGATATGAGACGCCTTAAAGTGGTGTATTTTGGTGAAAGTAAACCGGTAGACGACAACGAAACAGAAGAAGGCAGAACTAAAAACAGGAGAGTAGAATTTAAGATCCTCAAACTATAGCACGTAAACCATTTTTATTATGGCTATTAAATTTTTTAAGCTTATTGTCTTCCTCCTTCCCGCGACCATCAATGCTTTTTCCCAAACAACGGATAGCCTGACCTATGCGGAAGGTGATATCCTGAGCGCTGAAACGAAACAGCCTGTGGATGCACGCATTACCTACAAGAGCCTGCCGTATGGTAACCGGATTGGCGTAATAAGCGGCAGCCGGTATTCTTTCGCCATGTTTGACGAGGACAAGTATTCGATTGAAGTAACAGCCGCGGGATACGCACCCGCCAAATACATGCTTGATCCCGGCGAGGCCGATGAGTTCAAGAAGCTGATCAGGGACATTGAACTGGTTACAGGACACGATGTGGTTCACACTCCCGGCCAGGTCATGCTCCTGAGCAACCTGATCTTTGAGGTCGCGAAATCCAAAATCTCGCCCGAATCGTATCCCGAACTCGATATCGTGGTTGGCATGATGAAGGAGAATGACTCGATGATTATTCAGCTTGAAGGTCATACCGACTACCAGGGTGACGCCGGTGAAAACATGAAGCTTTCCCGCCAGCGTGTCAATGCGGTCAGGGACTACCTGGTGTCCAAAGGGATCGCCAAAAAGCGCATCCATACCAGGGCGTTCGGGGGCACCATGCCATTGTCCAAGGACAATACACCCGAAGCGCACAGGATGAACCGCAGGGTGGAACTCCGAATTCTGGATAATTGATCCGACTAGACCTTCCTCAACAGCAGGACCTTATTCACGTAGAATGACTTGGCCCTGTCGTCAAGATTGCTTTGGCTTACGGCCATAAGTATAACACGGGTGAATTCTTCGATTCTTTCCGAAGTGTAATACATGGACGCCGATTGAAGAAAACCTATGGATTCATCAATTTTCCCGCGGTTGAATGCCTCAACTGCCAGATTGAAATAAAGCAGTCCCGTCATTTCAGTAAGCCCGACCTCACGAAAGAGATCAAAAGAAAACGGGTAGTGGTCAGGTCTGCCTGACACTTGGGGAGAATCGCCACTCCGGTATTCTCTAATCCTTTCCTCAATCGACTTCTTGTCGGCGACAAAACCATTTAGCGGATCCGTTGTCTCCAGCAATACGCCTCCCTTTGACGTCGTAACCAGCAGGAAGATGTGATAGTTGGTTTCAATTATCCGGTAATCATATCCAAACCGGTCCAGCAAAAGCGCATACAGGGCGGTGGCGGTCAGGCAATTGTAGCGCATGCTGAGAATCAATTCAGTAAAGGAAGCGCAGTCGGCGTATTCCTTCAGGAATTTGCTGTGCGTTCTGGCGAACAGGATCTTCAGGAAGGCGAAGTCGTCGTGCACGGACTTTTTCTTCGTTTCAAGTTTATCAGCGAGCTCAACGATCGAGCCGGTAGAGGCATTCTCCGGGCCGTTGGTTTTCAGGTACTGATCAAGGTAATGGTTGAACCGGCTGCCCGGTGTATCCGTCAGTCCCTGCCCTGCCGAGAGGAATGCCAAAAAAGTGAACAGGATAAGAATACAAACTTTCACAACACTGCCAGTGATTGATCTTATGAAAGTTAACAATTTCATAACAATTTAAGTAACCTGACGTAACATTGGCGTAACAAAGACACCCGGAATCAATCTTTTGCTAACTTCAGGTGATAGCAAAACCATCCATAATGGAACAGGTGGCAGCACAGATTGAACGCGATTTTGACCGGCTGAAGGTGAATTCCCTGACCATGCGGGCTGAGCCGCCGGGGAACAGAAAGGAAAGGCTGCGAAGGCTGAAGCGATGGATACATGCCAACCTTGACCCGCTAACCGAGGCCGCAAAGGCCGACCTGAACAAGCCGGCATTGGAGTTCAGGGCCATAGAAGTACTTTGTGTGCTTAACGAGATCAGGACAGCGCTCAGGCACATGGAGGACTGGGCCACAGCAAGGCCCGTCAATGCCCCGATCAGCTTAATAGGCACGAAATCAGAGATTCGGTACGAACCGAAAGGTGTATGCCTGATACTGGCGCCGTGGAACTTTCCCTTTTTGTTAGCCGTCAGTCCCCTTGTCTCGGCCCTGGCCGCCGGCAATTCGGTGGTCATCAAGCCCGCCGAATCGGCTCCCCGGATGTCGTCGGAGATCGCCCGCATGGTCAGCGAAGTTTTCGATCCTGCCGTGGTTAGCGTTATCGAAGGTGGAATCGATATCTCCGGCCAATTGCTGGAATTGCCATTCGATCATATTTTCTTTACCGGCAGCCCGCACGTGGCCAGAATTGTAATGCGTGCCGCGGCAGCGCACCTTACTCCGGTAACCCTGGAACTTGGGGGAAAGTCGCCGTGCATAGTTACCCGTAGCGCAAAGCTCGATGAAGCAGCAAAGCGGATAGTGGCCAGCAAATTTGCAAACGCCGGCCAGACCTGTGTTGCCCCGGATTACCTGTTGGTGGATAGCAGCATCATGGATGCTCTTATCGGGCAGGTGATCTTCCATATCCGCACCGGATTTTCGGACACGGAAAAACTTCCGTTCATTGTTTCAGAAAAGCACTATGCCCGCCTGCAAAAACTAGTGGACGACAGTATCATGGACGGTGCGCTGGCAGTCTGTGGTGGTAAAGGCGATGCAGGGTCACGCTGTTTTCAGCCTACGGTGCTCACGAATGTCCCGGCCGGCTCCGCAATAATGGAGGAGGAAATATTTGGGCCCATTCTGCCAGTCCTCACCTATACCAGTCTCGAAGACGCGATCCGGGCGATCAATAGCAAACCGAAACCACTTGCGTTGTATATTTTTTCCGGTTCAGGGAGCGAAAAAGAGCGGATCATAAGGAAGACTTCTTCCGGAGGAGTGTGTGTCAACGATTGCGCAATACAATTCTTCCATCCGGGACTTCCTTTTGGAGGCATCGGCAACAGCGGATCAGGCCGTGCACATGGCCAGGCTGGATTTGTGACCTTTTCTAACGAAAAGTCTGTTATGAATCAACGACATGGACTTACCTCGGTTTCGTTCCTTTATCCACCCTATACAGCAAGGAAGGAAAAGCTGCTGGCAAAGTTCATGAAGTTATTTTACCGATAATCCCGTAAGTCTCCCGTATTGCCTTCCGGTTTTACGCGAGGGCTTACTACCTTTGTATTAGTCATTTAGCATCAAAATCATGAATAAAGCGCTGAAGTGGTCATTAATAATCCTGGGAAGTATCCTGCTGGTAATCCTGCTCGCCGCATTTCTCGTGCCTGTCCTGTTTAAGGACGACATAAAGAAGGCCGTGGACGCCGAGATCGCCAAATCCGTCAATGCGGACGTGGTTTTCGATGCCGATAATTTCAACCTGACGCTGTTCAAAAATTTTCCCAACATCACGGTCGAACTGCAGGACCTGGGGGTAATAAACCGCGAGCCCTTTGCCGGACAGGTTCTGTTCGCCACACAGCAACTCCAGGTTGAGGTCAATCTGAAAGAGGTTCTGTTTGGGGACGAGTTGCGGATAAAAGGGATTTCGCTGGTCAGGCCTGTTATCAACATCAATGTGCTGGAGGATGGAAGGGCTAATTACGATATCGCCATACCTTCGGCGGATACAGTCAGCGCAGAAGCGACCGAACAATTTTCCTTTGGAATTGATCATTGGGAAATTGTTGATGGCGACCTCTTGTACGAAGACCATTCGATTCCTTTCAGTCTTCAGTTGAACGGGTTAAATCACACGGGCAGCGGCGACTTTTCAGAAGTGAGTTTTGATCTGACCACCCATTCAGCAGTGGATACCCTTACGGTAACGTATAACGGCACGGAATACATTACTCAAAAACGCGCAGAGATAGATGCCGTTCTTGCGATCAGCGAATCCTATTCACTTTACACCTTCAAGCAGAATGTTATCAAGGTAAATGACTTTTTGACCACCCTCGACGGTTGGTTCAGGATGAACGGGGAAAACTATGAGATGGATATAAATTTCAAAAGTCCCGAGAACTCATTTAAAAGTTTGTTGTCGCTGGTGCCCGGAATGTATACCGGAAGTTTCGAAGGGATCGAAGCCGGCGGGGACATCTCCTTTAGCGGCATGGTAAAAGGCACTTACAGTGAGAATCAAATGCCCGCATTTAATCTTAACCTGAAAGTGAATGAGGGCATGTTCAAATACCCGGATCTTCCTGAACCGGTTAATCACATTAATGTTGACCTTGTCGTTGATAACCAGGACGGAGTTGTGGAGAATACTTCCATTGAACTGAAGAGACTTCAACTGAATTTCGGATCGAACCCGCTTGAGGCAAAGGCAACAGTTGCAAACCTGCGCGACTACCGGATGGATGCCAATCTTGTTGCACAATTGAATCTCGAGGAGTTGACGAAAATGTTCCCGATGGAAGGTATCGAGATGAAAGGAAACTATTCAATAGATCTCAAAGCCAACGGGATTTATGATTCCGTGCGGCACATCATGCCTTCCATTGAAGCAAGTATGGTTTTGGCCAATGGCTTCATTAAATCCACTTCCTTTCCGGCGCCCATGCAGGATATGAAGTTCAAGGCGACGGTGAGTAATGCCTCCGGTAAGATGGAAGATACCAGGATCAACGTAAGTGACTTCGCCATGCTGATGGACGGTGAGCGTGTTGAGGCGAACCTTTTGCTGGAGGATCTGGTGGATTACCGCTGGGACCTCGCCTTAAACGGATCGCTTGACCTGGAGAAGATCACAAAATTATTTCCACAGGAAGGCATGACGTTGACGGGAAAGGTTGCGGCCGATATTTCTACGAAGGGTAAATACTCCGATCTCAAGGCTGAGCGGTATGACAGGTTGCCCACCAGTGGAACGGCATCGATCACTGGACTTACCTATTCCACAAAAGATCTGCCTTACGCGATTACACTCACACGCGCCAGGATGGGCTTTGATCCACGGCGGATCAACCTTCAGGAATTGACCGGAACCGTTGGCAGGAGCGATTTCAATGTTACCGGTTCAGTACTAAACTATCTGGGCTATGTTTTTGGAAAAGGCGAGACGATCAAAGGGGTGGTTAACTTCAATTCCAAACTCCTTGACCTGAACGAGTTCATGACAGATACCGAAGAAGCTTCCGTCGATACAGCCTCGTATGGTGTGGTGCCCGTGCCGGGGAATATCGATTTCGTGCTCCACTCTTCCGTAGGACGCGTACGATTCATGGACTTCAACGTGACCAATGCAGCGGGAGACATCCTGATCAAAGACGGGATCGCAAATCTGAATGGACTAAGGTTCAACATGCTGGGAGGAGCCTTTGCTATGAATGGAACCTACGACCCCCGGGATATTGCGCACCCGAAATATGACGTGTCTCTGAAGATTGAGAGCCTTTCAGTACAGCAGGCGGCGCAGTCATTTACGCTGGTGCAAACCTATGCCCCTGTGGCAGGACTGGTACAGGGAAACTTTTCCACCGACTTTAAGATCCGTGGTGAACTCACGCAGGACATGTCTCCCGATCTTGGAACGGTTAATGCCGGGGGATTGATAAAAATTGCCCAGGCCGCACTGTCACAATCAACGCTTGTATCCGGGATAACATCCCTGACGAGGCTGGACAACACCGACAAGGTTACGCTGAAGGATGTGTTGATGTCCGCAACAATTACCAACGGGCGCCTTAGCGTCAAACCGTTTGATGTGAAGTTTGGGGATTATACTACTTCGGTAAGTGGAAGTACCGGACTTGACGGATCAATTGACTACACCCTCAAAATGAACGTGCCGGCTGGAAAAATGGGATCTCAGCTTCAATCGTTTATCAACAAGAATACGGGATCAAATAATCCCACCGATGTGATACCGGTGACTGTTGCGCTGGGCAATACCTATAAGGAACCCGCCTTCAGGCTTATCGCCGACGAACAGAAAGAACAGGCGAAGGAAGCGGTTGCCAATGCGGCGAAATCCGAGGCGGAAAAAGCAATATCAGAAGCAGTCAAAGGAACCGAGGCCGAAGAGCTCGTCAAGGGCATCCTTGGCGGCGATAAGAAAGACAGCACCGCGACCCCGGGTGATTCAACGAACGCTGCCAGCGCCACCGGAGAATCAGAGGAGGTCAAGAAGAAGCTGGAAGAAGAAGCAAAAAAGAAGATCCAGAATCTGTTAAAGCGAAAAAACTAGAAAACCTTACATGCAGGATCAAACGCCCCTCCATAGCTCGCCAGGGGTCCTCCTTATCCAGTAACCGGCAGTCTCTCCCTTCTGCCGCCGGAACACACCACCTGTCGGCGTAAATCCCTTCCAGCCGTACCGCAACGGCATTTCCTCCTTTTCAGGGTATTAAACCACAATACCAACAGACAAGGCTATGAAACGAGGATTTTACGTGCTGATTGTACTTTGGCTGCTCCTAACTTACAAGGTACCTGCCTTTGGAAACGGCAGTAACCATCAATGCGGCGAAAGCGGTTTTTCCACGGAGGTTATCCAATCTGAAATGACCGATAACGGGTGTATTCGCTACACGCTCGAGGTTTCCCACAACAACCGGTGTTCGCACGCATTGTCTCATTATACGGTTTCCGTTTCGTGTGGTAAGATTTACGATGTAAGCAATTCGGAAAACTGGAAGATTGAATACGGTTATGACAAGAAGACCAAGCTTACCGGCTTCAAGGTAGACGATATACCGAATTTTGGCGACACTGACCTGGAACGGTTTACCGTTTCGTTCACCGTTTGCCAGGAAGGAAACACGGCTTGTGCAACCAAAGAAGGCTGCTGCTATCCGATCGTTGCCTATAAAGCAGGTACCTGTGTATATTATGATAAACTCGACGGCGCATGTCCTGTGCCACCCGATGACGATCCACCGGCTACAACCCTGAAGGCATCCATAGAAAAGCAGGACATCACGTGCTTTGGGGCCGGCAATGGATCAATGTCGGTGAAAGTTGAGGAAGGCAAGGAACCATATACCTACCTGTGGTCGACCGGGGCAACAACTGCAGAAATCAACGGGATTGCTGCAGGCGACTATACCGTGACCATTAAAGACAGCAACGGTGCCGGAGTGGAACTTACTGAAACAATGACCGAACCTTCAAGCCTGACGGTATCCGGTGAACTGTCGCATGAAGCTTGTGGAAACGGTGGAGGTGCCGTCGACATAACCGTGACCGGAGGAGCCGCACCTTATTCCTTCAACTGGAATTCAGGCCTGGCGACAACGGAGGACTTATCGTCTCTTCATGCTGGTACTTACAGCGTGGTGGTAACGGACAACACGGGATGTACAGTGGAGTCTGCTTTCGTTATTGACAATCAGGCTCAATTGAGCATAACCGGGACAACCACAATGCCTGCCTGTGGTCAGGCCAATGGTGATGTGGACATAACAGTCAGTGGCGGCACCGAACCATATACGTATTTGTGGAGCAACGGGTCAACTACTCAGGATATACAGGGTATCGGGCCCGGTAATTATAAGGTGATCGTCAACGATGCCAACGGATGTTCTGCGGAATACTTGCTGAATGTGAAGGAGAACAATTCGCTCAAGCTGACCTACATGGTAACGCAAACCAGTTGCCTGGATGATGGAAGCGGAGCAATTGACCTTATTGTCGCTGGAGGAACCGGTCCTTACACCTACGCCTGGACAAACAATGAAACCACTGAGGATATAAACGGGCTGACCGAGGGAAGCTATACCGTGACCGTTACGGATGCCGCTGGATGTACTGCCCAGGCAAAAATATTTGTATCCAGAAAAACATTTCAGGTCAATAGCAATGTTACGCAACCTTCTTGTGACGGATCGGTGGGCGGGTCCATATCCCTGTTCCCCATTAACACAACCGAGACGTACACGTATTTGTGGTCAACGGGCGCAACGACGAGCAGTATTTCAGGACTTGAGCCGGGCATTTACAAGGTTACGGTTACGGATGGTTCAGGATGCAGCCGGGCGCTGACTTACGTAATTTCCGATCCAACCGGAATCACGGCATCGTCGACCGTATCCAATGACCAGTGCAATGCAGAAGGGGCATACAGCATTGACCTTGAAGTTAGCGGCGGAAGCGCGCCATACTCGTATCAGTGGTCAAATGGAGCTGCCTCCGAAGATATTGAGGGTGTTGCAACGGGCACGTACAGCGTTACGATAACCGACCTGAACGGGTGCTCTGCTACGCATGAGGTACAGGTGGCCGGCGACCCTCCGGCATGGTCATGCCTTATCGACACCCCGAC
>DATBVZ010000297.1:0-5957 GCA_036515095.1 Cyclobacteriaceae bacterium
AAAAAGCGATACGAAGACTTCGCCATACCTCCAGGAGCAAAGCACTGAAGCCCTATCTGGGATAATGGTGAAGATGGTTCTTTGTCCGGGGGTAACGTGGACTATCATAGTCATGCATTCCTAACCTTATTACCTTAGTAACAAACAATGATAGCAAGTTACTTACCTTATTACCTTATTAGAAAAGAGATGAAAGCAGCGGTTCTTGAAAAAGATCTGCACCGAAAAGAAGGTAATAAGGTTGGGTCTTATAGCTTGAGTAGGTTACTAAGGTAATAAGGTTAGGCTGGGGCAATAATGTTGCGCAACTAAATGTTCGACACACGAGTATCATAGGTTTTCATGGGGTCTCCACCGGCGGGACCCTTTATTATTTTATATTTTCATCCACTCACACACTCATTCACTCATTCCTTATCACGTAAGAAGAGGTCATGGGAAAACAAACACAAAAAGTTCTGATCATCGGATCGGGTCCTGCAGGCTATACTGCTGCCATCTATGCTGCCCGCGCCGGGCTCAATCCTGTATTGTACACCGGCGGCCAGCCCGGAGGTCAGTTGACGACCACCAATGATGTTGAAAATTATCCGGGCTATCCTCAGGGCATCAACGGCCCGCAGATGATGGTCGACCTGCAACAGCAGGCGGAACGGTTCGGTACAAAGGTCCACTACGGGGTGGTGACAGGCGTGGACTTTTCTACCTATCCATTGAAGGTTACCGTGGATGAGAAGGAAGTTGTCCTGGCCGAATCCGTGATCATTTCCACCGGTGCATCCGCGAAATACCTTGGTCTTCCTTCTGAAGAAAAATTTGCCAACAAAGGGGTCTCGGCCTGTGCCGTGTGTGACGGATACTTCTATCGCGGAAAGGAAGTTGCCGTTGTGGGAGCGGGCGATTCCGCCGCTGAAGAATCAACGTATCTCGCCAAGCTTTGTACAAAGGTACACCTCCTGGTAAGAAGGGAAGAAATGCGCGCCTCCAATATCATGCAGCAACGCGTGTTCAATACGCCGAACATTGAAATTCACTGGAACACGGAAGCACAGGAGGTCCTTGGCGATGAAGAGGGCGTGAATGGTGTGCGGGCAGTCAACAACAAGACCGGTGAGACGAAAGTGATACCGGTTCAGGGATTCTTTCTTGCCATCGGGCACAAACCCAACACGGAAATCTTCAAGGATTACCTGGATATGGATGAAACAGGCTACATCAAGGTGGTTCCGGGCACCACCCGAACCAACATTGAGGGAGTCTTTGCAACGGGCGACGCGGCGGACCGGGTGTACCGCCAGGCTGTCACTGCCGCCGGCACAGGCTGTATGGGTGCCCTCGATGCCGAAAAATTCCTCGCCGCCAGAGAAATGGAAACAATTAACAAATCCATGGAAGTCTGAAGAGCGTTGGCCTTCTGCAACCATTTCTAATCAATAAATCACTTCTCCATGAAACTGGATATTCTGGTTCTTGCCGCTCACCCGGATGACGCGGAGCTCGGCTGCGGAGGTACCATTGCCAGCCATGTTGCAATGGGATATAAAGTAGGAGTGGTGGATTTTACACGAGGTGAACTGGGCACCCGCGGTACGCCGGAGATCCGCGACCAGGAGGCGGCGGCCTCAGCAAAGATCCTGGGACTTTCAGCGCGGGTTAACCTCGGACTCAGGGACGGGTTCTTTCAGAATACGCCTGAGGACCAGGTAAAGGTTATCGAAGCGGTACGTAAATTCAAACCCGGGATCGTTTTGGCCAACGCAGTAAACGACAGGCATCCCGATCATCCGAAAGGGGCGGAGCTTGCCTACGACGCGTGCTTCCTCGCGGGATTGTCAAAGATCGAAACCAGGGATGAGAACGGACAATTGCAGGAGCCGTGGCGGCCCGGCGTGGTATATCACTACATCCAGAGTGAGTTTGTCGTTCCGGATCTTATCGTTGACATTTCAGCCTATTGGGAAATCAAAATGAAATCCATCATGGCGTTCGGGTCGCAATTCTACAACGCGTCAAGCAGGGAACCGGAAACCTATGTTTCAAGTCAGGCTTTTTTGAAGAAGCTGGAATCCAGGGCCATCGACTTCGGCCATACGATTTCCGTGAAATACGGAGAGGGTTACACCGTAAGAAGGTTCCCAGGCGTTACCGACCTGTTTCACCTTCGCTAGGGTGCGAGACGCTGCGCCACCCACTTCTCTTCGTTTCGGATGTAGCATATTCTGTCGTGCAGCCGGTTTGGTCGCCCTTGCCAGAATTCGATCAGAAACGGTTCAACTCCGAACCCGCCCCATTGACGCGGTCGTGGCAGGCTGTCCCTACCCGCATACTTTTTTTCGATCTGGCCCATTCGTTCTTCAAGCAGCTGACGGCTGGCGATGGGTGTGCTTTGCGGCGAAGCCCATGCGCCCATCTGTGATCCCTTCGGCCGGCTCTTAAAATACAAATCGGATTGCGCTTCGCTTAAACGGGATGCGATTCCTTCAATCCGTATCTGCCGTTCCAGTTCCGGCCAGAAAAACGTTAGGGCACACGCCGGATTTTTTTCAAGGTCCTTACCCTTATTGCTTTGGTAGTTCGTATAGAACATGAAAATTCCATTTTCGAGACCTTTGAGGAGCACAATCCGCGCGGTAGGTCTTCCTGCCTCATTTACAGTCGCCAGGTGCATCGCGGTTGGCTCCATCACCTCGGCGTGGATAGCATCGTCCAGCCAGTTTTTGACGTGGGGCAGCGGGTCCACATTGCCTGCAGGCATGTCCAGAACGGCCTGGGCATACTCTCTTCTCAGTTTTGCAAGCTTTTGCATACGTATGCGTTAGTTTGATGCGATTATCTCAAACGATAAAATTTGCACGAGTGAATATGAAGTATTTTATTCAGGTAACAATTGCCTCCGGCTAATTTTCGGGATTGGACAAGTAACGGTATGACTATGGCGGACATGGACTTTTTCAAGTACAAAAACCAGATAAAACCGGAAAAGGGGAGGCTTCTGATTTCCGAGCCCTTCCTGCCCGATCCGAACTTTGAGCGGACGGTCGTATTGCTTTGCGAGCATAACGACGAGGGATCGTTTGGTTTTGTTTTGAACAAACCTTCCATAATTAAAGTTAATGAAGTAATGGAGGACATTAAAAACGTGCAGGAGGCCGTATTTGTGGGGGGACCCGTGCAGCAGGATACGCTGCATTTTATCCACCGCAATACCGCCATTGAAAGTCCTTCCCGGATCCTGGACGGAATTTATTGGGGAGGAAGCTTTGATAGCCTGATGTTCCTGACCGACACAAATCAGCTTTCTGGCGAAAACATACGGTTTTTCCTGGGGTACAGCGGATGGGCGCCGGGTCAGCTGGTGACGGAACTGGAGGAAGATTCCTGGATCGTTTGCGATTTTGTCAATGAAGAATTGTTGTTTGATACGGAACCAAAAATGATGTGGAAGAAAGCCCTGGACAACATGGGAGGGCGTTTTTCCGTGTACTCTAACTATCCGGTTGATCCCCGGCTGAATTGAGCAATTTTGAGTAACTTTAAGCAGCATGGATCACATTGAAATGGGCCACAAGCATGGAAATGGAAAAAGAAATACGAGAAGAGCAGAACCTGAACCCGTCCGTCGCGGGCCAGTCCCATGGTATTGTGTCCGTAAACGCCGAGTCAGATACTTCTGAGGATGAGGAGCAGGCGTCGGAAGACGATGATCACAAGCACGAAGATTACAGCGAGTTTACCAAGAGCCAGTTCGTCGATCTTGTAAAGGAGCTCTCACGCGATGACAATTTCAGCAAGGCTGACCGCATTCTGCGCGAGATAAGACCCTTTGTTGACGATATCCGCAGCAAAGAGCGCGCCGCCGCATTGGAGCGCTTTATCCGGAACGGGGGCATTGCGTCCGATTTTGAATACAAGGATGATGAATTCGGCATCGCCTATGATGCCCACGTTAAATTAATAAAGGACAGAAAGTCTAAATTTCTCAAGGAGCAGGAGGATAAGAAGACCGACAACCTGAAAGGCAAGGAGGATCTTCTTGAAAAGTTGCGCGAGCTGGTCGATTCGCAGGACTCGAACAATCAATTTGAAGCCTTCAAAGAGCTGCAGAAAGAATGGAAAGCCATCGGCCCCGTTCCGGGTCCGCAGGCAAAAGCCATATGGGCCAACTACCACGCGCTGGTAGACCGGTTCTACGACAATCAGAGTATATACTTCGAGCTGAAGGAGCTTGACAGGAAGAAAAACCTGGAAGCAAAAATGGAATTGTGCGTGAGGGCCGAGCGGCTTGCTGATGTAGAGATCATCAAAGACGCTATTCGCGAGCTTAACGAACTCCACCACGAGTTCAAGCATATTGGTCCTGTACCGATGGAAGACAAAGACACCGTATGGCAGCGGTTCAAGGCTGCATCGGACGCGGTATATGCCAGGCGTGATGTCTACCTGCAGACCCTGCAGCAGGAGTTGCACGGCAACCTGGATCAGAAGCTGGCCATTGCGGAGGAAGTTCAGGCGTTTACGACGTTCCAGTCCGACCGGATCAAGGAGTGGAATCAGAAGACGAAAGAGATCCTTGACCTGCAGAAGAAATGGGAAACCATCGGCGGGTTGCCGCGCGCGAAGGCCAAGGAGGTAAACAAAAAGTTCTGGTCTGCATTCAAGCAATTCTTCAACAACAAGAATGCGTTCTTCAAGAAACTGGATGAAGAGCGCGAGCAGAACCTGCAGTTGAAGAATGAGCTGGTGGCGCGCGCGGACGAGCTCAAGGAAAGCACGGACTGGGAGACAGCCTCCAATGCGTTGAAGGCGCTACAGGCAAAGTGGAAGGAGATCGGGCCAGTACCTGAAAAGTTCAGGGAGAAAGTATTTCAGGAGTTCAAGGAAGCCTGCGATTACTTTTTTGAGCACCGGAGGAACCAGCATGGCAAAGTGGAAGAAGAGCAGACCGGCAACCTGGAGAACAAGGTCGCCATTTGCGAGCAGTTGGAGCGTCACGCGAAGGAGGGCACCGGCACCATCGACCTATTGAAAGACCTGCAGCACCGTTTCAACGAGATCGGGTTTGTTCCCCGCAAGGATCTGACTACAGTGCGTAACCGTTATACCGAAGCTGTGGCGCGTTTCATCGCCTCGCTCGCCGATGTTTCTGAAGACGAGAAGGGGAAAATCCTGCTGGAGGGTCAGATCGACGGGCTTCGCAACGATCCCAACGCCGACAAGAAGATATTTCAAAAGGAGCTGGCCATCCGCAAGAAGATCACGAAAGTGGAGAATGACATTGCCGTCTGGCGCAACAACCTGGAGTTCTTCGGCCGTTCGCAGAACGCGGAGAAGTACAAGGAAGAGTTCAACGACAAGATCCGCACCGCCAGCGACCACCTTGACCAGCTAAAGCAGCAATTGCGCATCCTGCGGACGGTTTCCTGACCGCCGCAAAATGAGTGAATGAGTGATTGAGTGAATAACATCCTCCATGATGCTTCTTTTGAGCAGTTTAGAGTTTTTGTATGGAGGGTATCAACTGCATTTGCCCTCCTGTTGTTTCAACGTGCGGTGAAGAAATGTCGAATGTCGAATATCAAGGGTTTCCGTGAGGCCGTTCTGGCGGTCGGGGGATCTTATCAAATCACGTTTTCGCCTTCAATCGATTTCTCGCTCGTATGCCCAACGTTGCCCAATTTCCTGGTGATGATAATCTTATACCCGGTTGACATCCATCATTGCATCGTAACAGTGTCCGGGTGATATTGCTCATCCTGGGCATAAAGATATTCTGAACAGAGTTGCCATTTTACAACGCATGACATGTGGTCAATGCGCGCCTGTCTTGAGGGAAGAAGTGTCTTTGGTCTGATTATTATCCTTTTTCACCCATAAACCACCTACCCATGAAAGGCGAAAAACTACTGGTCAGGGCATCCAGAAGATTGCAACGGATCTATCTGGAGAAATTCAAAGTA